>DAITPE010000019.1:0-21028 GCA_036833775.1 Pyrinomonadaceae bacterium
AATTTAGTTTGTTCTTTCTTTTATTCGTGTTCTTTCGTGTTCATTCGTGGCTGAAATCTTATCTTCGATTTCCGACCGACAATCTGAGAATTTCGAGTTTTTGCTGCAGGTCGTCTGCCGATAATTCGGCGTATTTTTCGGGCAGAAGCTTGCGGTTGGAACATTCGAAAACGGCGAGATGTTCCATAAATTCGAGCATTGTCGTATCGCGGCTCGGAAAATAATCGGCAAATGCTGATTGGAGATTTTCGGAGGAAATGATCGGATTTTCTTCGGATGCTTTCGCCGCGTTTTCGCCTGCGAGAAGCAAAACGGCTTCGATGTCCGCCGCGCTGTAACCGACCATTTTTTCCCAAATATCGCTTTCATTCAAAACATTTTCGGCAATATTCAGTTTATTTTTTTTGGCGACTGCTTTGCCGATGGCAAAAACTTCCGTGACGGTTTGCGGATAGAAAAACGGAATTTTCCGATCAATGCGTCCGGCACGTTTGAGGTCGATGTCGATCTGATCGGGACGATTCGACATTAAAATGAATAAAACCCGTCCGCGATTCGACGTGTCGGACATAAATTCCTTCATTTTTGCAATAATTCGCGAAGAAGTTCCGTCGTCGCCTTCGGATTCGCCGCCGTTGCCGAAGCTCCGGTCGGCTTCGTCGATAATCACGATAACTTGCCCGATCGCTTTAATTACGCTCAAAACTTTTTCGAGATTTCCTTCGGTCGCGCCGACCCATTTCGAGCGGATATTTTTCAATTTCACGGCGGTCATTTTTGCTTCGCCCGCAAAAGCCGTTGCAAAAAACGTTTTTCCCGTTCCCTGCGCGCCCGTAAAAAGCAAGCCCATCGGCACACGATTATAAAAACCGTCGCGCATATTTTTGGCGATAAACCGCAAATCTTCCTTGACGGGTTCCTGCCCGCCGACAAGCTCGAAACCGAATTTCGGTTCGATAAATTCGAGCAGACCGAAACATTCGCGTTCAATGATTTCGCGTTTGCGCTGAAAGATCAATTTATCGCGTTCTTTCGTCGCTTTTTCCTGCAAATCTTTCGTCGTTTGGTCGGCTGAATCTTTTCTTTCCGGCGCGAGAAGTTTAACTATTTCTTCATTTGTCTTTTCAAGTGTAAGTTGCGCGAGTTCTTTTGCGCGATGCGAAACGTCTTCGGTTCCGCCGAGCAATCCGGCAATGAACTGCGTTCGTTCTTCAACCGTCGCGCCTTCGGTTTGATGCGGCGTGAGAATCGAAGTTATCTGCAAAAGTTTTAAGCCAGCCGTGATTTCCGCGTAACGATTCTGCGCGTTTTCGGTCATCGAATTATCCGTCAAAGCAATCGCTTTTTTACGCGTTTCGGCATCTGGAAGCGGCACTTCGATCGCCGCAACTCGCGGATTTGCAATAATTTTCGGCGAAAGTTCGGATAAATTTTCGGTCAGCAGAATCACGATATTATCTTTTTGCTGAATGTTCGGCAAAAACGACCAACGATGAAGCGTGACGATCGCGGCGCGGTCGGTGTCAGCCTGAAACGAGGGATCGCCCGCAGGCGCGAGCGTTTCGGTGTATTCAAGAATTAAAGCGTTGCGCGAAGCCGTCAAAATATTCGTTCCCGTCAACAAAATCTCAAGAGCTTCGAGCCACTGCGTTTTCGAATGCGTCGTCGTCAGACCGCTCAAAACATTGATCGTATCTTTCCTGCCGTCGTCGTAATTTTTACGGTAAGCCGTGCGGAATCCTTGCGAAACATTGAAAACGCCGACCAAATCCTTGTTCGTTTTCAAAACTTCGTTGACGAGAAAATCCGTCAATGAAAGCAATTTTCCGTCGTGCAAAATCGTGTCGTAAACATTTCCGAAAAGCACGAAAACCGACGCTTCGCCGCGCAAATAACGGCGTTTCAATTCATTTGTCCACTCTGGTAATTGATTCATTGACTTATTGATTCATTGATTCATTGGTTTATTGGTTCATTTTTATTTCTTTCAATAAAAAATGAACCAATGAAAAAATGATTAAATCTATTTATTTCCCGTTGTAACCGGATTCGGCTGACCTTCGAGAAGCGGAACGACGATTTCCGCCAGACGTTGTTCTTCGGCAACGCGGCGTGCTGCAAAAGCTTCGGATTGACGTTTCATTTCAGCAGTTTCCGTTCGCAAAGCGTCCATTTCGGCATTTTTCTGTTCGAGATATTTTTTTACTTCTTCGTTGATCTGCTGAATTGCCTGCGAATTGCCCGCTTCGGTCTGCGCGGCGCGGTCGTTGAGCATTTTCTGATAGGCATCAAGTGCGCGATCGCGTTTAACGGCATCATTGACGGGAACATCCGGCGTGACATTTTGCGCTTTCAACGCCATTTTTACAACCAGAGCTTTCGTGCTCATCGGCTGATCTTTGAGCGTTGCATCCTGCAAAAGTTCGTTGAGTTTATCGACTGTAAATGCAGATTCGTCAACTCCGGCTTCCGCGTAAATATCGGCAAATTTTTTAGTTGACATATCGTCTGCCGTCGTTTCAAATTCGGGAAGAGGCTCGCTTTCCGCCATTTCCGAAACCGTGTTTGGCGAAGGCGGCGGAACATCCTGATATTCGGGTTCTTCTTCGACTTTTGAAATAAAAAATCCGCCGATGGATTTCAAAAACGACGAACCGCCGCTCGGCGTCGCCGTCTGCGGATCGACCGATTCCGGTACGACTTCCTCCGCCGATTCATATTGCGAACCGCTCGTTAAATCATCGACTTCGCGTAAAAGTTTATCTAAATCTGGATTTCTGGGCATATTTTCCTCTCATTTTTTTTCCACCACAGAGACACGGAGACACAGAGTTTTTAATTTCTAATTCTTTTTATTCCGTTCTTTAGAACTGAAACATGAAAATTCAACAATAATCCAAGCGGTTTATTATTCAATTTCAAATAAGACAAAATTTGTGCCTCATGAACAGGAATAAGATTTTCAACTGCTTTTATTTCAACAATTACTAAATCTTCTACAACCAAATCCATTCGGTATCCGCAGTCAAGCTTTACATTTTTATAAATTACAGGCAAAGGAACTTGTCTTTCAAATGATAGTTTGTTTTGAACAAGTTCATAACACAAACATTCTTCATAAGCGGATTCTAATAATCCCGGACCGATTGCTCGATGCACTTCGATCGCACAACCTATAATTTTCTCAGTTATTAAATTTAACCTCTGTGTCTCTGTGTCTCTGTGGTTAAAATTCATTTAATTCTTCTTAAATTCGACTGCCGTTTGGCTTGCTGATTCGCGTTTTGCGAAAGCGGCGCAGGAACTTGATTTGCGCTCGAATCGCCTAAAACGTCTTCGTAAGTCGCTTTCAATTCTTCGTCAATGTTGAGTGTCAGCAATAAATTATCGACCTGCGACGACATATTTTCGGGGTCGGCAACCGTGTAAACTTCGTCGTGCAAAAGGTTTAACGAATTTTTTACGACCGAAAGACGCGCCGCGAGAAGTCTTAAAAGATCGCTCAATTGCATCGTTCTTTGCAGACGCTGTTTGATGATTCGCACATTCTGCGCCAAAACTTCGCGGACTTTCGGCGATTTTTCTTTTCCTAAAGCCTCTTCATTCAACTTCAATTCGTTTTGCAGTTTTTGCGTTAAATTAACGACATTGCGGCTCGATGAAAGATGATGAGCTTGAAGCATTCGCGCATATTCAAAACGAAAAGTGCCGAGTTTGTTGATCAGATCGGACATTAAAAAATTTCCGCTGTTTCCCTGTGTTTTCCAACGGTTTTCGATTTCTTCACAGAGATATTTGACGCTTTCGAAATCGTTTTGATATTCGGGCGGAAGATTCGTAACGAGTTCCTGTTCGCGCAGTTTGATGTTTTCTTTATCGTCGATCTGCGCTTTCAATCTGATGTAATGCTGGACGATCGGCATCTGCGCCAAAAGAAATGCGACGACTTGTCCGCCGAGTAAAAGCGCACCGAAACCGATGAAATTTACCGTCACCATCAGCAAAAACATAATGCCGATGAAACCCAAATTCCATTGGCTTGAAAAGACTTCTTTAACGTAATTCGGCTCGCTCTTTGCCATAAATCTTTAGTTTTTCGTAATCACCAAACGCGGAAAATGAACATATTTTATCTCTTTTCTGATTTCTTGAAAACGCGGTAAATCTTCGAGATTCGATTGATATGCCAAACCTTCGGCGATCAAATCGTATTCTTTGACAAAATATGCGCCTTCTTTCTCGCTGTCGTTCGGTTTGCCGAGAAGATGAACGTGATCTGAAATAATCATCGCCGAAGTTACGTCGTGCGTCACGATGATAAAAGTATTGTCGGTATGTTTTTCCGCCGTTCGCTGTAATAAATTGATGACTTTTTGAATATTGTTCGGATCGAGCCCCGAAAAAGGTTCGTCCAAAATCACATAACGACGTTCTTGAATAAGCTGCTGCGCGATCGCCACGCGCTGACGCTGACCGCCGGAAAGCTGCATCGGATATGAATTCGCTTGTCGGCTAAGCTCAAATTCTTCAAGCGATTGCAATGCTTTCGTCTTTGCTTCCTGCGCCGATAATCCGCCGTTTTTCGCCGGTTCGATCAGATTATTCAAAACGGTTTGATCGTCGAAAAGCGGATAACGCTGGAAAACAACACCGATGTCGCCGATTCTCACTTCGCGCATTGTGCCGTCTTTGATAACGACTTTGCCTGTGTCCGGTTTATCCAAACCTGCCAAAATTCTCAATAAAGTAGTTTTACCGCCGCCCGAAGGTCCTAAAATACTCAAAATCTGCGGTTTTTCGGGAATATTTAAAATTTTGAGATTAACCTCGGATAAAACCTGTAGTAATTTTCCGTCGTTGAGCGGAAAAGTCTTTGAAACATTTTCGATATTTAATAACTCTTCCATATTAAGCGCGCTCCGCAATTGTCGTATAAGGAAATAAAATGCGTTTCAGCCAGTAGAAAAATTGGTCTTCCAAAATTGCAATAATGCCGATAATTATAAGATAAACATAGACTTCGGCTTTTTGATTCGTGGCTGAATAAGAATAGATTGCCGCGCCGATCCCGCCTTCCGTGCGGTTAAAAGTTTCGATCGCAACGATCATTACCCAACCCATCGCCGCACTTTGCGCGACAATATCGATCATCGCCGGAAGCGTTGGACGCAATACGACCGTCCAGAAAACTTTGAAATCGCCGTAATTCAAAACTCGTGCAAGTTCGTATTTCAGTTTCGGAATTTGCGAGATTTCCGCCGTCATCGAAGTTATTAAAAAGAACGCCATTCCCGCCGAAAGCATTGCGACTTTCATTGACCAACCGATCGTAAAAATCGACAGAAAAACCAGATTAAAGGCAACGATCGGCAAATATCTGAACCATTGCAAAACCTGATTGAGCGGCTGAAGAACAGGCAAAACGCTGAAATACGCAATGATCAGCGAAATCAGCGACGCACAAAATAATCCGAAAATATTCAGTTTCAGCGTCGTCCAAGTATTGTAAACGAGATTGCTCGTGTCGTTTGCTTCGGACGCGAACATTCTCTGAAAAGCCGCTAAAACTTCGCTCGGATAAGGAATTCCCTGAATCGGCGTAAAAACCCAGAATAAAAATAAAACCGCGATCCAGATCACGAAAATATTCGCCCTGACAAATCGCGCCGGTTCGCCGCAAAAGCGAAATACTTCGCCGAAATAACTTTGTCGCGAAGCGGATTGATTATTTTTCTCGACTTGTGTAACCATAAATGAAAACAGGCTTTTACAATTTAAATAAAAAATTTAAGGAGAATCTTATGTCGCAAATTGCAGATCAAGAACACGGAAAATTTAAAGTTTTCGCCGGAAAACTCGGCGCAAACAACGAACTCGGCGAACTTGCCGATAAAGTTTCGGCTTTTGCCGCCGAAAATAAAATCGCCGCTAAAAGTATCGGCGTCGAATATCTGGAATCATCCGAAAGTCTAATTATTACATTAGGTTATCGCGATGACGAAGAGCATTACGGAATCAAACTCGAAACCGTCAGTCTCGGAAAAATGGACAACATCGGACAAGATTTTTCCGCTTTGGAACAAAAAATGTCGGAAGCCAGCCAATCTGTCAATAAAATTATCTGCCACGAACTTTTCGTGACGGAAGACAAAGATTTTCTGATGGTCTTTATGACACACCAATAACTTTTTACCACAGAGACACAGAGACACAGAGTTTTATAGAATTAGTCAAAAGTTTTTCAAAAGTTTTTATTTTCTTTGTGTCTCTGCGCCTCTGTGGTTCAATAAATTATTTCAGAACGATCGTTACGCGGCGATTTTTTGCTTTTTCTTCACTCGTCTGCGCGTCTTTTGTTCCGGCGACAGGATTCATTGAACCGTAGCCGTCAACCGAAATAATGCGCTGATCGTTGATGTTGACGCGTGTTTCGTCTGAAGCTTTGAGCCACGTCCAAACCGATTGCGCACGCGCTTTCGACAATTCGATATTTTTGCCCGCATCGCCCGTGTTGTCCGTGTGACCTTCGACAATAATTTTCGTATTCGAAGCACGAATCAGCAAACTGCGAATTTCGTTGAGTTTTGCGATTTCCGAAGGTTTCAGTTCCGACGAACCCGGATCGAAAGTGATGTCAAAATTCGCTTTAACGACCGTATCGCCGCTGTTGACCTGCGAAGAACTTCCGGTTTCGGTTTTGACTTCGCCGACTTCGTCCGACATTTTCTTAATAAAACTCAACTCAACCACCTGATCGACCGGCGTAAACGTCGGCATTCTTTCAGGCAGAAGTTTTTGCAGACGTTTCGCGTGTTCGTTATAAGAAATTCCGAAAACGCTGTCCGCCAAATTTTTACTGCTGCCGACGCCGAAAAGATGCCGATTGTCCGCAATATCATTGACGCGCGAACCGCCGAGTTTGACGCCGTTATCTTCAACGACATCGAAATATTTCGCCCAGAAGCTCGGACCTTTGCCTTCCATATTGAAAACCTGCGCGTTCAAAGCGGCAACACGGGTTTTAAAGTAATTCGGGTCTGATTTAATACGCGCATTGGCACGCGCCAGACAGCGCAAAAGCGTTTCGATATAATCGGGATGCTTTTTGATGAAATCTTCGGTCGTAAACAAAATATTCGGCATCATTGCGGAATATTGCTCGGTCGAAATGATCTTCTGAAGTTTTTCGTTCTTATCTTTATATGTAACCGAACTGCGTCCTTGCGCCGCCATCACATCGCCCGGAGTCCACGTCGAAACGCCGTCGATACTGCGGTCTTCGTTTTGTCCGGTTTTGATATTTTTCAGCGAAACTTTTGCGTTTGAAATAAATTTCTGCGCCGCTTCGATGTGATCGGTCGCATTGACGAAATTGATCGCGTCCGGGTTATAAACTTTTTCGTCCGGGTTGACGGGAATTTTATTGTCCGCCGCCCAGTTGACGACGACATTGAAATCGCAATACGGAACCGCCGTCACGATCAATGCGCCTTTCGCGCTCTGCGGGTCTTTTTTCCAAGATTCGGGTCCCATCAAAGCATCTTCGCCTGAAGAATATCCGCCGCTCCAGACGACTTTCGCTTTCGGTCCGCGCAGAAGTTTGTTCGCGCCGGCAATATCGACCGCCGCTTGGTCGCCCGTCGTCGTGACGAACTGAATATTATTCGAAGCAAGCATTTCAACTTGTTTCGACGTGTCGTTTTCGACGATGAGTTTCGTGTTTTTAATGCCAGCCTGATAAAGCAAACTGTCGGGATGATCGCCTGATTTTCCGGTTCCGCCGACCGCGTCGATCAAACCGCTCTGCGTTTGCCAAGTCCAGATTCCGATCGTTACTTCGGGATCGTCGGTCGTCGGCTTCGGCGGTTTTACGTCCGTTACGGGAAGATTTTCGCGTTTTATATCTTCGGTGCGCTCGACGATCTGTTCCGTTTTGCTGACATCGGTTTTCGGCGAAAGTTTTTCCCAAATTCCAAATTGCCGCGCCGCAACATAAACACATCCAGCCAAAACCGCGACCGCGAGAATGATCGCGCCGGGACCAAGTTGATAACTACCAATTCTGATTGCCATATTTTTAGATTTTGGATTTTAGATTTTGGATTGTGGATTTTTGTCCGTAACCGCAAACCGAATCCTTTTTTATTAATAAATAAATTCAATTTGAAACATATTCAGATAAGATTTCGGATTAAAAATCCCAAATCCCAAATTCGTATTCCCAAATTCCTTCACATTGTTTTGTTCGAACCTTGCTGACCTTGCTGTGCGGCAACGTGCTGTTTGCGAAGCTCTTCAAATTTGTTTTTCGCCTGCACGTTTCCGACCTGCGATTTGATCTTTTCGAGCCGCGCATCGAGTGAACTTTCGTTCAGTTCTTTGCCCAGATTTGCCGCCGCGACACGATTTTTAATATGCGTGCGAACATTGTCCAAAGCCTTTACGTCGCTGTCCATCGAAAGCCCGTCGAGCTGTTCCTGAACTTTGATTCGTGCGTCTGCGCTGGCAAGTTTCGCCATCATTCGATCTTTTTCCGCCACGAGTTTGTTGCGTTCGGATTGAATTCGCAAAAGCGCAGATTTCACATCGTCCGCATCTTTTTTGCCCTGTTCGTATTCGACGTTCAAATCGGCAACTTCTGCCTGCAAAGCTTCGAGTTTTTCAACCAAAAGCGTTCCGATCTCTTCGTCGCCGTTTTGCACGGCGACCTGCAATTGTGCTTCGATGTCCTTTAATTCACGCGTTTTTGTTTCGTAACGGTCTTCCAATTCGTCACGCCGACGAATGATCGCCGCCGCCGCATTGCGCAATTGCACGGCTTTGACGGTAATCGCGTCGATCGAATTTTGGTAAACAATTTCGGGGTGTTCGGTTTCGACTTTAGAAACAAAAAGCGAGAAAAAACCTTTAACTACATTCCACAAGCGTCCCATCGTTTTCTCCTTCGGTTTAGTGTTAGAAACGCTAATTCCTGTTAAAAATAAAAAAATTTGCTAAAAACCTAACACAGTATAGGTTAAAAACAAATTTCGCGTCAAAATATTTAATGATTTATGGTTTTTTGAGCATTTTACTCACACCGGAAAATAATACGCCGAAACCGAATTTCGGGTTCCGAAAATCAATGAAATCTTTTTTTAAATTTTCCGTCGTGCGCTTTTTTCCATTCGCGCCATTCCTGAATCGCTTTTGCACGTTCTTCCTGCGAACTCGCAGGCTGAAAATTCAATCACGTCGAAGTCGCATCGCGCAGACACATTTCCGCCAAAAAACGAACCTGTAAATCTTCGCTCGCCAGCAGATCGATCAATTCGTCGATCGTATTTTCCGCCATTTTCCGCCGCAATTCGGCAAATTCTTTTCTTTTCATTTTTTTACAATAACTTCAAAAACTTCGGCGGCACTTCGTCCGTCAGCCAAACGCCGTTTGCTGAAACGAAAAATTCGTGATTTTCCGCGAGCATTGCCGTTGTATCGACTTCAAAGATGACGGGTTTCCCGTATCTTGCGCCGACTTTTTGCGCCATTTCCGTGTCTGCCGAAAGATGAACGTGATGACGTTTCATTTTCTGCAAACCCTTCGCAAAGATCGCGCCGACATTTCTTTCAGCCGTTCCGTGATAAAGAATTTCGGGCGGCGTTTTTTGTTCAAATTCGATTTCAACATCGAGCGAATGACCTTGATTCGCCCGAATTTTCGTTTTCGTTTCGTCAAAAGAAAAACGCTTTTTCTCGTTTGTCGCCACGATTTCTTCGAGTTCTGCAAACGAAAAAACATTTCCTTTAACGGCTGATTTTTCGAGCAAATCTTTCACATTTGCCCAACCGTTTTCGTCTAAATCCAGATTGATCGTGTCAGGCGCGTGACGTAAAATGAGGCTTAAAAATTTGCTGAGTTTTGTTCTCTGCTTTTCGTTCATCGTAGAGTTTTCTTTTAAGAAACAACGCAATTTTCAACTGAAATTATTTTCCATTCTTTGTTTTCACGTTTCAGACCATAATTGCAACTGTCCATTCCTAAATTTCCTGTTCCGCTTCCTGCCGTAACTTTTACTTCATCATTACTTTGCCAAGTTAATTTATTGATCCAAAGCAAAACGCCTTTTTCATTTTTTTCAGAAGCTTTTCTCATCAAAAATTTGCTGTCAGCAAACTTTTTCAGTAAATTTTCACTCGGATCATCACTTCCATCAACTAACAAAAAGTATTCTCTGACTGCTTTGTTTGAAGCAATTCGATTTTCCAAAACTTTTCTAAAAACGATCTCACGAATCAAATCGTTTTCATTTGTAATTTGTGAAACAGCTTTTTGAGCGGAAATTTTAATAAGCGAAATTTTCACAACCTGACGCACCCAGCGACCGTGTTTTTTCTCGTCGGGAACGATCAATTGCCAAACGCCTTCTTTTTCGTCGAGCGGTTTTCCGTCGCGCGTGTCGGCGAGCAGAACGACTTTATCGGTAAATTCGGGCGCGATTTCCGCGATCGCAAAAGTCACTTTATAACCGTCGGCGGCTTCGATCACGAGATATGCGGCGAGGTCTTTTCCGCGCATTTCGCCTTTGCCGAGTTTTGCGCCAGCGTCGAGCAAAACGTCGCTCAGATTAAAACCCGAATACGTCGATTCTTTTTCGTCGTGCGCTTTTGCTTTTACTTCGCGGCGCGTAAATTTTGCCAAATCTTTCGCCGTCAAAGACAAAGTTTTTCCGCCTTCGACTTCGATCTTCAAAATCGGTTCGGTTTTCGCTACAACAGTTTTCGCGTCGGTTTGTGCGAAAGCCGTAAATGCAAACAAAAACACTAATAATATTGCCAGATTGATGATTTTCATTATTTTTAATTCCCTTTTTTCCGCCCTCGCTTACGCGCGGGCTTCTGCTTTTTCTCTTAAAATCGTTCGCGCCGGTGCGCCGTCGCCTTTGCCGCCGATGTATTTTAGCGGAAGACAGATCAGTTCATAATTTCCGCCCGAAACTTCGCGCAAATCCAAGCCTTCTAAGATGATAACTTCGTTTTGCAATAAAGTAATGTGAGTCAAAAAATCTTCCGAGCCGAATTTTTCGACCGAAAGATAATCTATTCCGACGAGTTTTACGCCCTTTTCAACCAAAATACGTGCGGCTTCGGGCGTGATGTATGTAAAATCCGTGCGAAAACCTTTTTCGGGTTCGTTCCAAAATGCGGAATTTCGTGTTTTGAACAAAATTCTCGTTACGTTTTCAAGATTTTCAACGTGATTTGCATCGATCGCCAGAACATTTTCATCAATTTCAACTACCAAACATTCGCCGATCAAAATATTTAAGTCTAATTCGTGAACACGTTTTGTGCCGTCGATAAAATGATTCGGCGCGTCAACGTGTGTTGAAGTATGAAGTCCGCAGCAGATTTGCGAAACATTCGAGTTGTCGCCGTTTTCGAGTGAATTCATCGTTTTGATTTCGGCTTTCGGATCGCCTTCGTAGATCGGCGTTTCACTTGAAATCGGAAACGTAACGTCGTATATTTTCATATTTTTCGAGCATAATCGAAAATAAATTTTCAAACAACAGTTGCGTGAAAACGAAGTTTCTTTGTAGGCTAAAGGCAGATATGAAAATCAAAAAGCAGGAACATAACAAAAAAGGCGCATTCTACATCGAAGAAGATGGCGAATGGATCGCCGAAATGACTTACTATAAAGAAGGAATGCGGAAGCTCGTCATTGATCACACGGAAGTTTCCGAAAAGCTGAAAGGCAAAGGAATTGCGACCAAAATGGTGCAGGCAGCGGTGAGATATGCGCGTGAAAGAAATCTGCTCATCAAACCCGTTTGCCCGTTTGCGAAAAAAGTTCTCGAATCTTCGGAAGAATACGAAGACGTTTTAACGCGATAAAATGAGTTTTTCGCCGCGAATTTCAGCTTCGAGTTATTCAAACACCGCGCCACTCGTCTGGTCGTTTCTTTACGGGCAAAATCACGGAAAATACGAACTTATAATGGATAATGCGCCCGCACGTTCGGCAGAACTGCTGGCGCAAAACCGTATCGATGCCGCGCTTGTTCCCGTCATTACTTATCAATTGATCGAAAACATTCGATTAATTCCGAACGTCTGCGTCGGTGCAAAAGAAAAAGTCCGCAGCGTTTGTCTGGTCACGAAAGGCGAAGATTTGGAACAAGTAAAAACGGTCGCGCTCGACGTTTCTTCAAAAACTTCCGTCGCTTTAACAAAAATAATTTTCCGCGAGTTTTTAGGCTTTGAACCGAAATTCGAAAATGCCAAACCGAATGCCGAAGAAATGCTCAAAACCGCCGACTGCGCCCTTTTGATTGGCGATCCGGCACTTATGATTTCGGATGTGGGATTTGGGATTGCGGATTTGAAAGAAGAAAAAACCCAAAACCAAAAACTAAAAACCAAAGACCAACTGAGAAAATTCGATCTCGTCGAGCTTTGGAAAAGTTTTACGGGTTTCGGCTTCGTTTTTGCAATGTGGATGGCGAATGTCGAAAAGGTCGAAACTGCAAAAAAAATCGATTTCGCCGCCGCGCGTGATGAAGGAATCGCGCACGTTGACGAAATAATTTCAAACTACGAAAGCCAAATCACACTGCCGCGCGAAGATTTCAGAAAATATCTCACCGAAAATATTTCTTATTCGATCAGCGATTCGATGCAGAAAGGTTTGGAACTTTATTTTGAACTTGCTTACAAAAACAATTTGATCGAAACCAACAAAAAACTACAATTTATTTAAAATAATCCTGCAAAAAAGTTTTCTTTGCGCGTTCCAAGTTTGATTTTGGAAATCATTTGAGGAACCCCTATGAAAAACTTATTTCTTTTATTCGTTCAGCTCGGTTTTGTATTTTTCTTGATCGCCACGATTACGACGATCGTAAATTGTATGACGGGCTGGAAAATGAACATCAAAGGCACGCCGATTCCGACTAATTTTTCGTTTGCATTTACGTTTTTGGCGGTTGCGTTTGTTTGCGGCGCAATTTCTTTTTTGATCGCGCGAAAAAGTTAAAGAGAGAAGAAAACTTTCCGCAATTGAAACAGGATTTTTCATCCCTGTCTATCTTGTCATCCCTGTTAATTTTCTTAAACTGAGTCCGCTTTGCACGATTATCAAAAAAATCACGCTTGCCAGAAGGACGAACATTCCCGAACGCAGATCGTTTTGATTCGCGCTTGAAATATAGCCGATCAGCCACGTCGTAAACATCGAGCCGATTGTTCCGCAGATAAAAAGCGGCGTTGCGCGTCGCGTGGCGGTCGCGCCGAAAATCTTCGAAAAACGTGAAATATTCGTCGGGAAAATCCACGAAGTTCCGAAGCCCGAAAGCGATGCGCCGAGACTCAAAAACGACGCGCTTTCAGCCGAAAGCAAAATTATCATTCCGCCGAGAATCGCGATAAGTCCGAGCATAATCATTTTGTTTTCGTTCAAAAATCTGAAGAACACGGGCGCAACTCCGCGACCGACGACGAAAAACAAAAAATATAAAAAGATCGGCGGAAACCACAGCGAAACGCCTTCGACGCGCTGCGTGTAGGTTTTCAGCCAACCGCCCATCGCGCTTTCAAAACCGACGTGAATAAAATTAAAAAGCGCGATCGTCCACGCCAGCGGTCGCGTCCAGATCAGCGGTTCGGCTTCTTCGTTTTCGTTTGCGGAAATATTTTTTTGTTCGATTCCCGAAGGCTGAAAAATTATCAACACGCCGACTAAAGCCAAAACGGACGAAAGAATCAGCGTCGGCGTTAAAATATTCGTTCCGCGCGTGAAAAAATCGATGAAAGGCTGGCTGATGATCGCGCCGATGCCCCAGAAAAAATTCAAAATACTCAACGCCGAACTGGCGCGTTCCGTGTTGAATTCGAGGATCAGCATATTGATCGACGGAAGCGTCAGACCGATGCCGATGCCGTTAAAGAAAAAACCGAAAAGACAAATTTGATAAGAATCGGCGTTCAGCAAAACGATTCCCAACGCCATAAAAAAACAGCCGAGAACCGTTGCCGTTAAAAACTTTCCTTTTTTGCCGAACTGATTCGTGAGTCCCGTGCCGATGATCGAACCGGAAAACTGCCACGTAAAAAAATAACTCGCCTGCGCGTCATCGAGCGCGAGTTTGTTCAAAAGAATCGGCAAAACCTGCCCGATCAAAACCGTCGAAATTCCCGACACGAAAAAAGCAACGTGAAGCAAAGCCAGCAAAAGTTTTGGTTTTTCCGATCTTTCGGGCGACATTGTTTCTAATTTTGGCAATTTGCACGAATAAAAACAAACGGCGTAAATGGTTAATAGTTAATGGTTAATTGATTATTCTTGAACGCTTGCTTTCCCGCAGATTTTGTCGTGTGACGATATTTTTTCTTCACTTCAAGAAACTTTTCCGCAATCTTGAGGAAAAAAATATTCGTGTGAATATATTTTCCATTCACGCGAATATTTTTTTCCTTCGGACGAATATATTTTTCCTTCGTGTGTATAAATTTTCTATTAATTTTAATAAATTTTCTATTCGCACGAATATATTTTTCCTTCGTGTGAATATATTTTTCCTCAAGGTCAATAAATTTTCTATTATTTTTTATAACAGGCGAATCGCTCATTGGTTCCGCAGATTTTCCAACGGTTTAATGCGGCTTGCGCGAATTGCGGGATAAATTGTCGCCAGCAAACACAGCAAAAATGCGGCGAAAACGATTTGCAGAATGTTTAAAAAATCCATTTTCAACGGAATGTAATTGAGCGAATAAACTTCTTCGGCAATGCTAACGAGCTTGAAATAATTTGCGATCAAACACGCGGAAATGCCGAGCAAAATGCCGACGAAGATTCCGATTGCGCCTAAAATCAAACCTTCGATCAAAAAGATAAAAACCAAACTTTTCGTTTTTGCGCCGCACGTTCGCAAAACGGCGATGTCGAGTTTTCTTTCGTTGACGAGCAAAGCGAGCGTCGTCGTGATATTCAAAACCGCGATAAAAATTATCAGCGAAATGACCGCGAACGAAACTTTTTTTTCCAAACTCAGCGCGGCAAAAAGCGGACGATTTGCCTCTTGCCAATCGAGAATTTTGTAATTTTCACCTAAAATTTCACGCAAATTTTGCGAAGTTTCCGCCGTTTTATAAATGTCTTTGACCGAAACGCTCAAATGCGTCGGCGTAAAATTATTTGTTTTATTAAGCCGCGCAAAACCTTCGGGAGAAACGTAAATCCACGCCGCATCATAATCGTAAAGTCCGGTCGAAAAAGTTTCGGCAACCCGCACACGCGTCGGCGTTTGATTTTCGAGCGTCACGATCTCGGCAATGTCGTTCGGTTTCAAATTAAGTTTTTCCGCTAAAACTTTTCCGACGGAAATTTCTTTCGGGCTTTGGACTTTGGACTTCGGACTTTGGACTTTTAGAATGGCGTAACTCGAATCCGTTTCGCCGATTATTAAAGCATTTTCAAACGCGGTCGGCGTGACAATTTCGACATTTTCGAGCGTTTCGAGTTTTGCTTTGACATTTTCAAAATCCGAAATTTCGCCGCCTTTCGTTAAAAAAACAGAAATATGCGCCGTGTTTGCCAAAATTTTTTCGCGCATTTCGTCTTGAAAACCTTTTGCAAGCGACTGTGCAATTATCAAACTCGCCACGCCGACCGCGATTCCTAAAATTGCGACAACGGACGTAAAACGCGCCAGAGATTTTCGTTTTGCGCGGAAATATTTGAAAGCGAGTTTAAGCTCGAACGGCATCGGATAATCGAAAATTAAAAGTGTAACGCAAAATTTTATGCGATTTGAAATTATAGCCGCAAAAAAGCACAAAAAACTCAAAAGCGGATTTTTTTGTTTATTTCGCGCTTTTTTGCGGCGATTAGATTTAATTCTTTAAGAATAAACGCCTGCGTTACTTTCAATTCGCCAAAGTATTTTCTTTTCGTTAGAATTTATCTTTATCTAAGGATTTGATTTAAAACGACTTTTTAAAATGCCTTTAGCTACGATTGAAGAAGCCGTCGAAGATATTAAAAACGGCAAAATGATCATTATTGTTGACGACGAAGACCGCGAAAACGAAGGCGATCTCGTCTGCGCCGCCGAAAAAGTAACGCCGGAAATCATCAGTTTTATGGCGATTCACGGTCGCGGCTTGATCTGTCTGCCGCTCACCGAAGAAAGATGCGACGAACTGCAACTTTTGCCGCAAACCGCCGATAACACTTCCAGTATGGGAACGGCGTTTACCGTTTCGATCGAAGCGCGGCAAGGCGTGACGACCGGAATTTCAGCGGCTGACCGCGCCAAAACGATTTTGACGGCGGTCGATCCGAATTCGAAAGCAAGCGATCTGGCGCGTCCCGGACATATTTTTCCGCTTCGCGCAAAACGCGGCGGCGTGCTTGTGCGCGTCGGGCAAACAGAAGCAAGCGTTGACATTTCGCGCATTGCCGGACTTAATCCGTCAGCCGTCATTTGCGAAATTATGAACGACGACGGCACGATGTCGCGGATGCCCGAACTAGAAGTTTTCGCGGAAAAACACGATTTGAAAATAATTTCGGTTGCCGATCTCGTGCGTTATCGAATCAGCAAGGAAACTTTGGTCAGAAAGGTTGTCGAAACCGATCTGCCGACCGATTACGGCGTTTTCAAAGCGGCGATTTATGAAAATATCATCAATGGCGAAACGCATTTAGCGATGGCGATGGGCGATTTTTCGCAGACAACCGAACCCGTTTTCGTGCGCGTCCAAACCGAGAATATAACCTTCGCAATGTTCGGGGCAAAGATCGGGGAAGCATCGCAGGCAATACAATCGTCGCTGAAAAAGATAGCCGAAGCAGGAAAAGGAGTGATACTCTATTTACGTCAGAACGAACATAATCTTGATTTGATCCATCAATTGCAGACGTATGCGTTGATGCAGGAAAAAAATCTCGATTTCAAAACGGCGCGGCGTGAAACGGGTTACGGCAGATTGCGCGATTACGGGATTGGCGCACAGATTTTGAACGACATCGGCGTTAGGAAAATTCGGCTTTTGTCGAATCATCCGCCGAAAGTAAACGCGATCGAAGGTTTTGAACTGGAAATAGTTGAAACGGTTTCGCTGTAAGAATTTTAATTTATTGATAGATTATTTAATGCAAAAAACGATTTTGATGAGGCTTTTAAGTTTTCGTGATTTCTCCCAAATCCGAAATCCCGAATCCGAAATCCCAAATCGTTTCTCTCTTCAAGGTGGGGTTTAATGTCAGAAGAAAAAGTTGAAAACACCGAACCGCTCGAACCGGAACGGGAAGAAAATTCCGCGCCCCCGAAACGCCGTTTTTTCTCGCGGCGCAATCTGCTTTTCGGTTTCGGTTTGATCGCCGTTTTAGCTTTTTTCGTCACGGTCGCGGTCTTCGTTTCGTATCGCTACGGCGTTTTCGATAATTACATCAAAGCGCAGTTTGTCGCGAAAATGAACGACATCGGAATCGTTTTCGATGCCGACGTGCTTCGCGTCACGGTCAATCCTTTAAAACTCGAACTCCGCAACGCAACTTTCAACGATAAAACTTCGGGCGAAAAACTGTTTTTCGTCCGCGAAGCCAATCTCGGTTTGACTGTTCAGAATCTTTACGCGTGGCAGCTTTCGCGCGATATTTCGCTCGATTCGACCGACATAAACGGCGCGGAAGTTTGGGTAAAATTTGACGAAAACGGCAAATCCAACTTTTCAAACTTAAAAATAGTCGAAGACGAAAAAGGTTCGCGCGTCAATTTCAAATACGATTCGCTGAAATTTACGCTCAACGATGGACTCGTTCATTTCGGCGACGTGCAGCACAAGCTTGCCGGAAACGCGAAAAATATTATTTTCCTTTTTTCGCCGACGACTTACGCCGTTCCCGACGAACAAAAACGCTACAATTTCGACCTGACTTCGACCGATTCCAATTTTACTTACGACGAAAGCACGCTCGAAAAGATCGACGTTCGCGCCGTCGGAATCGCCGATAATCTCGGCGCGGAAATTTCCGAATTCCGGCTGACAACGCCGATCGGCGAATCGACTTTGAGCGGAAAATTGACCGATTGGGAACGCTTGCAATACAACTTTAAGATAAATTCGACGGTCGATCTGACGCAGACTTCGACCGTTTTCCCGCTCGGAACGCCCTTGCGCGGAGTCGGAAATTTTGCCGGAACGGTTTCGGGCGAAGGCGATAAATACAAGGTCGAAGGCGAAATTTCGAGCGATGCGCTTTCGGCTTCGAATGTTTATCTGAAAGGTTTGAACGTCGCCGCAACCGTTCAAGGCACGAATTCGATGTATGAAGCGAACGGAAAAGCGATCGCCGAATTGCTCACGTTTGAAGATTTCCGCATCGAATTTCCGAAAATTTCTGGAAACGTGCGCGGAACGGGAACGGATTTCAAATGGATCGGCGAGCTTCAAGCCGTCGCCGCAAAATCACCGTCTTTGAGCTTGGGCGGACTTTTTATTTCCGACGCGGTTGCCGAATACAAAGAAGAAAAATTCGGCATTTCAGCCGGAAACGCGCGTGCCAATTCGTTTATCATCGGCGGCGATACGGAATTTAAGAATTTACAAACGAGCAATATAAAACTCGCTAAAAACGGCGAAGAATTGAATATTACCGCGCCGAATGCTCGCGCCGATTCGTTCAAAACCGAAGATTATCAGATCAACGGTGTGCGCGGAAAAAACGTGCGTGTCAAAGACCGCCCGAAAGACACGATCGTGCAGGCGGATAATCTGACTGCGGAAAGCACCGACACGAAAAATGCGCGGCTGAAAAATTTGAACGCGGATAATTTCGAGTTCAAAAAAGAAGGCGAAACGGTCGATCTTTCGGCAAAAAATCTACGCGCCGAAAATTTGGACGCAGACGGCGCACAAATTAACGGTTTGGAAGCGGCAAACGTCACTTTGAAAGATGTTCCGGCGGAAACGGTAATATTTTCTGACAACACGCGCATTGCGAAAATCACGACGAATGCGGCGACGCTCGGAAGTTTGAATATTGCGGGAGTTCGTTTGACGATTCGGCAAGGTCGCGTCGAAGCGACTTCAAATAATTTCGATGCAGGAAATGTTGCTTTGACGAAAAGTAATTCGCTGCCGAACGGCGGAACTATCGAAAACGTCAAGGTCGAAAAACCCGTTTTTATTCTCGAACCTTCGGGACGTTATCGCGCGACGGCTGATATGAGTCTTGGCGGCGGCGTTTTGGGAAGCGTTTCGCTCGGCGCGGCGCGGGCTTCCGTGACGGCAGAAAATGATCTCGTTTCGCTGACGAATCTGACCGCCGACGTGATGCAGGGAAAAGTAAACGGAAACGCGACGATCGCGCTGGTCAACAGCCGCAAATCGCAGATAAACGCGCAATTTTCAAATCTCGATGTCGCCAAATTATTAGCTTTGCAAGGCGGACAAATTCTGCCCGTCGAAGGACAAACGACGGGAAATGTCGATCTGACGTTTAACGGCACGAATTTCAAAACCGCGAGCGGCGCGATCAATGCAGATATTACCGCCAATGCCGGAACTGCCGATCGCGGTTTCGTTCCCGTCAATGGTCGCGTCGAACTCGTTGCGACCGACGGACTTTTTAACGTCAACGTCGCGCGTCTAAACACGGAAAAAAGCGAATTAAACGCGAGCGGAAAATTCGATCTCGGCGGCGACGATTCAAATTTGACGGTTTCTTTAAATTCGACCGACGCTTCGGAAATCGACCGTGTTATTCGCGTTTTGAGTCTTTCGCCCGAATTGCAGCAGCGCGCCGAAGATTTGAATCTGCAATTTGCGGGAAACTTTACTTTTAACGGAAACTTGAGCGGAAATCTGAGCAATCCGACGGTCGAAGGACGCGCCGAGCTTGCTTCGCTCGTTTTGAGCGGGCGCGATGTCGGTTCGATCGGTTTGGGAGTTTTCATTTCACCCGAAACGATCGCTTTGCGCGATGCGCGTTTTCAGGAACGCGGCGGCGGCAGCGTTGCTTTCAGCCTTGATGTGCCGCGAACGGGCGCAAACAATATTTCGCTTGATGCTTCGGTCGATAAAGTAAATACCGGAACTTTACTTTCGTTTTTGCCTGTCAGTTTGCCCGCGACCGTTCGAGATTTGAAAGCGAAGGCTTCGGGAAATTTGAAATTGAGCGGTTTGCCGAAAGAAATGCAGGGCGAAGCAAATATCACTTCGGGCGCGGGAACTCTGAACGGCGAACCTTTCGACGGTTTCGATTCGCGCGTTTTATTTGCCGGAGATTTGGTCACGGTCGAAAAATTTACGGCGAAATTCGGCGACGGAACGCTGAACGCGAACGGAACTTATAACACGAGTTCGACGCTTTTCGATTTCACGGTAAAAGGTCAAAACGTGGCGTTGGCGCGTGTTCGTCCTTTTATCCCAAACAGTCAAAAAATTCCCGAAATCAACGGAACGATTGATCTGACCGCAAATGCGACGGGCGAAGGAAACAATTCGGCAACTTACAACATTAATTTCAACGGAAAAGGCAACAGCGTCACGTTCAATAATCGCGCGGTCGGCGACGTTACTTTTAACGGAACGACCGAAAATCGTGAATTTAACGGAGATTTGACGATCGATTTCAACGGACAGCCGCAAAAAATTACGGCAAACGTCAATTTTGCCGATCCGAATCTGCCGTTTCGCGCCGAAACTAATTTCAAAAATTCACAGCTCGCGCCGTTTGTCGCGCTTTTCCGCGATCAAGCCGAAGGCGATGTCGAAATTACGGGAATTGCGACCGGAAAAGTTTTGCTGGCGGGAAATCTATCGGCTGAAGTTGACGGAAAACGGCAGTTTACGACCGATAATCTGAGCGGTTCGGCAAATTTCAGCCAGCTTGCTTTACAGATCGGCGACACGCCTTTGAACGCGGTCGAACCTGTTTCGGTTCGTTTCAATACGAGCGAAGTCGTCGTTGAAAGCGCACGTTTTGCAGGCGGCGGTTCAAATATCGTCGTCAGCGGCACAAAGGCTTTGACCGAAA
>DAITPE010000020.1:0-20781 GCA_036833775.1 Pyrinomonadaceae bacterium
TTGATGACGGTCAGCATATTATTGAAATCGTGCGCGATGCCGCCCGCAAGCCTGCCGATGGATTCCAATTTTTGCGCCTGACGAAGTTTTTCTTCGCTTTGCTGCAGATTTTCCTCTGCATTTTTTCTTTCCGTGATGTCCTGAACCGTTCCGATCATTCGCAGAGGTTTGCGGTCTTCGTCGTATTCGGTCAAAGCAAAATTCGCCATCCACACTATTTCACCCGTATTTTTGACAATGCGGAATTCGGAGCGAAATATCCGCCGTTTTTCAATGGCTTGAAAAAGTTCGTGTTTTACGCGCTGAAGATCATCTTGATACACAAAGGAAAAAAATCCGTTAATTTCCTGATTGAAAATGTCCGTCCCGAAAATCCGATAAGATTCGGGCGACCAATACACACTGTTCGTGACTAAATTCCATTCCCAAACGCCAAGCCCGACCGCATTCAGCGCGAGTTGTAAGCGTTTTTTGCTTTCTGCCAAGTCTTTTTCGGCACGGCGGCGCGCACGGCGGTTTTCGGCTTCTTTCAAAGTTCGTTCGATCGCCGGACATAATCTTTCGATGTTTCCTTTAATGAAATAATCGTCTGCTCCGGCAAGCATTGCCTGCACCGCTACTTCTTCGCCGATCGTGCCTGAGATCATTATGAAAGGAATGTCGATCCCGCTTTCTTTTAAGATCGAAATCGCGTGTAAACCGTCAAAATTCGGCATACTGTAGTCGGAAATAATCAGTTCCCAACCGTTTGAGTGAAGGATTTTCTTCATCGAATCGCCGTCTTGAATGCGCTCGTATTCGACCGCATAGCCGTTTCGTTTGAGATGCCGCAAAAGTATCAGCGCATCGTCTTCGGAATCTTCGATCAGCAAAACTTTCAGTAATTTCATCTTATTTTTTCGGCGCAGTTTGATTCAGTAAAAGCCAATATGTTCCGAGCTGGCGCGTCGCTTCCATAAAATCGTTAAAATCGACCGGTTTCTGCACGAAACTGTTTGCGCCGAATTGATAACTTTCGACAATATCGCGCTGTTCGGTCGAAGTCGTCAAGACAACGACCGGAATATGTTTTGTTCTTTCGTCGGCACGAATCCGCTTTAAAACTTCCAAACCATCGAGTTTCGGAAGTTTCAGATCGAGCAAAATTATCTGCGGCAATTCTTGCACATCGCGTTCACTGAATTTTCCTTCCGCAAAAAGATACTCAAAGGCTTCGACGCCATCGTGCGCGACGACTATCTCATTGGCAATGTTGTTTTTTTTCAACGCCCGAAGCATCAAAACTTCGTCGTCGGGATTATCTTCAACGAGTAAAATAATTTTCTTATCCATCATTTTTTACCGACCGAAAAATAAAATGTCGTTCCTTCTCCGAGTTTACTTTCCGCCCAAACCCGTCCGCGATGACGATTAATGATACGCTGAACGGTCGCCAGACCGATTCCCGTTCCGTCAAATTCCTGCGTCGTATGCAGACGCTGAAACGCGCCGAACAATTTTCCGGCAAACTGCATATCGAATCCTGCACCATTGTCTTTTACGAAAAATATAGTTTCGTTTTTTTCACTAATTTGCCCGAAAGTAATTTCCGCCTTTTCTTTTTTGGAAGTAAATTTCCAAGCGTTATTTAAAAGATTTTCAAGCGCAATTCGTATCAAACGCTCGTCGGCAACGGCAAAAACTTCTGCTTCGATATTCAATTCGACCGAAATTTTCGGCTGAAATTCCTGCAATTGCGCCGTGATTTCCTTCACGATGTTCGATAAATTAACTTCTTTGATAATCAATTCGCTGCGCGAAAGACGCGAGAGTTTCAACAGATCATCGATCAACTGCGCCATTTTCTGAGTTGCCGCACGAACTCTCTGTAAATAATTCTTTCCTTCGTCGTCGAGCGTTTCTTCGTAATCTTCGAGCAACGCCAAACTAAAACCGTCGATCGCTCTCAGCGGTGCGCGCAAATCGTGCGAAACCGAATATGAAAAAGCTTCAAGTTCTTTGTTGACGGCATTTAATTCCGATGTTCGTTCCGAAACCTTTTGTTCGAGTGATTCATTCAAGCGTAGGATTTCATGTTCCGTTTTTATGCGATTCGTCACATCATTGATAATGCCGTGCCAAATAACGCTGTTGTCCTGCTCCAGAACAGGTGCGGAATATCCTTCGATCCAAACTTCTCCTTTTTCAGGATGTTCGTAGCGAAACTCTTCTGCCCAAACCGACATCGTCGTCATCGAATGCGCGATCGATTCATTAATTCGTCCAATATCTTCAGGATGTACGCGACCGAAGAGGAGATTCGCATCGCGTTTTATTTCCTCCGCACCGAAACCGTAAATATCTCTGACAGCCTGACTGACAAAAGGAAAAGAAATCTCTCCGTCCGCCGAAATTCTCAGCGAACTGATCAGGCTCGGAGCAGCCAAAGCTATTTTCTCGAATCTTTCCTTTTCAAACCTTAAACTTTCTTCGGCTCGTAATTGTTCGAGTTTATTCCAAATTCGTCTGGCGGCTTCGGTCATCATTTCGACATCATCCGCCCGCCATTCGTAAAGAGTTTTGTGATAGATGCCGAGTGAAAATTTCCATTGTCCGTTTCTTAACAGCGGAATATTCAAAAGCGCACCGATCTCTAATGACGCAAACCTTTCTTTATCTTCGATGCGCGAATCCTGCAAAATATCTCTGACCACAACCAATTCGCCCGCCGACATCAACGCGCGAAATTCATCGGTGACATATTCGGACAAATCGTATTTGCCGATCAAACTTTGTCCGCTTCGCCGCCATTCGTCAAATATTACGGCTTCGTTTCCTTCTTGATAAATCTCGACAAAAGCACAGACGGAAGCACCGATATATTCGCCGACCTTTTCCCCGAAATAATCGACGATTTCCGAAATTGTCATTAAAGAATTTAAGCGGTCGGAAATGTCGATCAGAAACTTCAGATATTCGGCGCGGCGTTTTCGTTCAGTAATATTTTCGCTGAAGATGATAATTCCGCCGATTTCGCCTTCGGCATTATGCCAAGGTCTGACTTCCCATTTCAGCCAAATGAAACTCCCGTCGGGTTGAAAAAACTTATCTTCTTCCGCTTTTTCGATCGCGCCCGCCAATGCTCTCTGATGAACGGCGATCCAGCTTTCGGGCATATTTTTGAAAATTTCGTAATGATTTTTTCCGATCACATTGCCGTGTTCGTCCATTTCGACATCCTGCATCCAACGGCGGCTGACCGCTAAATAATTCATTTCACGATCGAACATTGCGACGGCAACCGGAACATTTTCGATAAAAAAGCGCAGTTTTTCTTCTGATTCGCGCAGAGATTTTTCCGCTTCTTTGCGTTTTGAAATATCCTGCATCGTGGCGATTCGGCGATACGGCTTTCCGTTTTCATCAGGCAAGCTGACCAAATCCATTTGCGCCGGAAAAGCACTTCCGTCGTTTCGCAGCATCAGCGTTTCATATTGAACCACCTTAATTTGATCGGCAGACTCGATCGATTCTTTTACTTTTTGCCGAACTTTCGGGTCATAAATGGAAAGGATCGGATTACCTTCGATCTCGCTTTTCGTCATACCGAGAAGGTTTGCAAAGGCTGAATTGATGGCGATGATCGTATTGTTTTCGGCATTCCCGATACCGATGCCGTGAGCGCAGTTTTCAAAAGCTTCCGCCCATTGCCGCAATTCCAATTCCGTTTTTTTGCGCTGATTTATATCTTCCAAAACCGATATAAAATATTCGGGATTCCCGTTTTTATCGCGCACCAAAGAAACTGTTATATTTACCCAAGTAATCGAATTATCTTTACGAACATAGCGTTTTTCCAATGAATAAGTATTTATTTCACCGTCTATGATCGTTCTTCCGAATTCGGCACTTTTATCGCGGTCTTCAGGATGAGTTATGTCCTGAAAATTCATTGCCGCAAGTTCTTCTTTGCTGTAACCCGTGATATTACAAACAGTTTCATTTACCAAAATCCATTTTCCGTCAAGCGAAACGTGCGCGACACCGACGGCGGCGTGTTCAAATGTCATCCGAAAACGCTGATTTACTTCACGAAGCTGTTCTTCGGCTTTTCTTTTTTCGGTAATGTCATTGGCGAGCACGATGCGTGAGTTTTTGCCTTCGATCTTAAGTTTGTGCGAAGCCGTTTCAACCCAGATTTCCGTTCCGTCTTTTTTTCTGTTTTTCCAGATTCCGTAAAAATTATCTTTATCTTGATTATTGAAAAACTGTTCTTTGACTTTGTCCAAATCGGGCGAAACGATCACGTCGGTTATTTTCAAAGACAAAAATTCATCGCGTGTATAACCGTAATGTCCGCAGCAAGCGTCGTTGACATCGATCAGTTTCAGCGTTTCAAAATCGTAGATGATCAACGGGAAAGGATTATTTTCAAAAAGCAAACGGTAGCGTTCCTCGCTCAGCTTCAAATTCTTTTCCGCCTGCACGCGTTCGGTGACTTCATTTGCCATCACAAGACGCGCTTTTTTTTCGTTGAAATCGATCAGATGCGAAACTATTTCGACTTGAATTTCGGCTCCGTCTTTTTTCAGATGATTCCAAATGCCCGCGCGGTTCAATGATTTTTTCGTATTTACTACGGAATCAATCAAACGCTCGATGTCTTGCGGCGGACGAATATCTTTGATCGTCATTGCTAAAAATTCTTCACGCGAATATCCGTAATAATGCACCACCGATTCATTGACTTGCAGAAAACGAAGCGTTTCAAGATCGTAAACCCACATCGGAATCGGATTGTTATCGAACAAATTGCGGTAGTTTTCCTCAGAAATACGCAGTGCGTTTTCGGTTTCTTTCTGCTCCGTGATGTCCGTATATGAAACGACAACTCCGCCGTGAGTCAGCGTCAAAGGCGTACAATCAAGACGAAACCAATGTTTTTGCGGCAACAGCAAACACGAATATTCCAACGAAAATTTGTCCGACTCGCCATTTAAAACCTTTTCGATTCCTTTGAGCACGGTTTGCGCGGACGAAGAACCGTCTTTCACAGCCGAACGGCAAATTTCAAGATAATTTGCGCCGATCTCGCCGCTTCCGATCAATTTTTCCGCATCGTTGCCGTATTTAAGAAAATGATTTTTCCAATTTTCGTTTTGCGAAATGATATTGCCTTCGGCATCTAAGACCGAAATGCAGGATTGAATCGAATTAAGAACATCATTTTTCAGCGATTCCGAATCACGAATTTTCTTTTCATATTCGCGGCGTTCCGTCAGATCGTAAAAATAACAAACGACACCAAAAGTTCCGTCAGGCAAAACAATGCGGTCGATCTTCCAATCGTAAGTTTCGACATCTTCGATATTTTTGCGTTGATTCGTGGTATCGTGAGAATAATAAGATTCGCCTGTGTCAAGCGTGTGACGAAAATGAGAAAGGACTTCATCGACAAACTGCTTATCCCAAACTATTTGTAAAATCTCGGAAAAATCTCTTCCGATCAAAGGTTCGATACCTTTAAAAACTCTTCGCGCTCCTTCGCTTATTTCAATCAGTTTGAAATCGGCATCAGTAATATGAATTCCGAATGGCGCATTTCTAATCAGTTCAAAAAAAGAATCTTGCGTGCCTGTCATATTCATTTACTTGCTGTCGAAAAATCTCAGGCAAAAACTAAAGATTTTTTCGCCGAAATCAATTTAATAAAGGTTTTTGTTTGAATGCATATCAATCCTTTCCCAAGGTTCGGTTTTATAACATTTTCATAATATCAGAAGAAATAATGCAATCACCCGATCTTCACACAAATACACTTCGAGATCGATCTCGACAAAATGTTGGAAGATTTATTTAATTTTGAATTTATAGGCAAATTAATCTACTGAACAAATACTGTGTTAGAAATATACATAAAATAAATTGGCGTGTCGAGATAATTTTTCCGAAACAAGAGTTTTTGAGAAATGCCGAGCAAAGTTCGGTAAAAAAACAACTAATAATTCGTCATTCGTAATTCATAATTATCTTTTTAAAAAGCAGGAAGCAGGCTTCATCCCATTTAATTACGCACTCACGGCAGAAAAAAAGAATCGATTGTTCATCTTAGAAAACAAACGATAAAGACCGGAAAATATCTGCAAGGCGGCGTTCGCGCTTATTTTTCCGCCAATTTTTCGTGAATCTTTCTGATCAGTTCGTTTAATTGAAATGGTTTTTGAATGAAATTATTGCCGATGTCAAACTCATGATCTTTTAGCCGTTCATCTTGAAGATAACCCGAAGAAAACAAGAATTTCGGTAATTTTGAAGTTTTTCGGGACAAAGTTTGAAACAATTCATAACCGCTCATCTCGGGCATCACAACATCGGTCAAAACCAAATCGATCTTATAATTATTGCTTTCCAGCATTTCTAAAGCCTTAACTCCGTTTTGCGCCGTGTAAACGCGATACCCCGTCGCCAAAAGCGCATCACGCGTCAGGTTTCTGAGCAGCTCTTCGTCTTCGACGATCAAAACGGTTCCTTTTCCGCCCGGCAAACAACACTCCTGATTCTTCTCATTATCCGAAATTTGTCTGCCCGCAAATTTCGGCAGATTTATTTCGAAGATCGTGCCGACACCGACTTCGCTTTTGACATTGATAAATCCGCCCGATTGTTTGATGATGCCGTAAACCGTCGAAAGTCCGAGTCCGGTGCCTTTGCCGATTTCTTTGGTCGTGAAAAACGGTTCGAAAATATGCTCCAGAATCGCTTCGTCCATTCCGATCCCGCTGTCTTGAACTTTCAACTTGATAAATTTTCCGTTTTCATCGACATTGCTTTGATGAATCGCGTCCGAATCGAGCCACTCTTCGCTCGTTGCGATCGTGATTTCGCCGCCTTTCGGCATTGCATCGCGGGCATTGACGAGCAGATTCATCAAAACCTGCGAAATTTGTCCCGGATCGGTTTTGACCGAACCGATTTCGGGATCGAGATTTAAAACGATGTGAATATCTTCGCGGATCAGATATTTGAGCAGTTTGAGAGTTTCGGAAACCATCTGATTGAGGTCCAAAACTTCGGGTTGAAGAGTCTGCGTGCGGCTGAAAGCGAGAAGCTGTGCCGTGATCGACGACGAACGCTCGCCCGCTTTTTTTATTTCCTCGATATATTTTCGCACCGAACTGTCTTCGGGAAGAAATCGCAAACTCAGCTCGCCGTAGCCTTTGATGACGGTCAGCATATTATTGAAATCGTGCGCGATGCCGCCCGCCAGTCTGCCGACGGCTTCCATTTTCTGGGATTGACGAAGTTTTTCTTCGCTTTGACGCAGATTTTCTTCAGCTTCTTTACGCGCCGAAATATCCTGCATCGTCGCAACGCGGTATATAATCTCGCCCGATTCGCCGCTCACGCTGACGACATCCATCTGCACCGGAAAAACGCTGCCGTCTTTCCTTTTCATCAAGGCTTCATATTGCGCCGAACTGTTTTTATCAAAGGAATTTATTATGCTTTTTACTTTTTCCTGAACGCTTTCATCATAAACCGATAAAACCGGATAACCTTCGATCTCATTCTTAGATTTTCCGCACAAACGTGCAAATGCGGCATTGACCGCGATTATTTTGTTCGTGCGCGGATCGCCGAGCGCAATACCGTGAGCGCAGTTTTCAAATGAATCCGCCCATTGCCGCATTTCCGTTTCAACCGCTTTGCGCCGGCTGATGTCTTCGATCACGGAAATAAAATATTTCGGATTTCCTTCAAAATCTCTGGCGAGCGAAACGGTTTTATGAATCCAAATCACCGTTCCGTCTTTGCGGACGTAGCGTTTTTCTTTTGAATAATTATCGAGTTCGCCCGTCAAAACTTTATTTATCAAGCCTAAACCGTTTGCGAGGTCGTCAGGATGAAGAATATCTTGAAAAGTTCGCCCGGTAAGTTCTTCTTTGGTATAGCCTGTAATTTCACAAAGTTTTTCATTGACGAGAACCCATTTTCCGCCCGGCGCAATATGCGCGATGCCGACCGCCGCTTGCTCGAAAGTCGCGCGGAAACGCTGTTCGGCTTCGCGCAGTTCGGCTTCGGCTTTCTTATTTTCCGTCACGTCGTTGATCAAAACGATACGCGAATTTTCGCCTTTTAACTTCAGTTTGTGCGAAGCGGTTTCGACCCAAATTTCTGTGCCGTCCTTCTTTCTATGTCTCCATGCCTTGTAAATAGTCCGCTTGTTTTCATTGTGCCGGACTTTTTCTTTCAAATTTTGCAAATCGTCTGCAAAAGCAACATCCTTGAGCGTCATCTGCAAAAACTCTTCGCGCGTCCAGCCGTAATGCAGACAAGTCGCTTCGTTGACATCGAGAAATTCGAGCGTATCGAAATCGTAGATAATCATCGGCGACGGATTATCCTTAAACAGCAAACGGTAGCGTTCTTCACTCGCTTTTAATTTTTTATTGGTTTGAATACGTTCGGTGACATCGTTCGCAATTATAAAACGCGCCGAAACGCCTTCAAAATCAAGTTTTTGAGAAGTTATCTCAACATCTATTACCGTTCCGTCTTTTTTCAAATGACTCCAAACCCCTGCTCTGTGCATCTTTCTTGAAGCATTTGAGAGATTTTTGAGCAAGCGCGGAACATGTACCTTTGGACGAATATCTTTGATCGTCATCGCCAAAAACTCTTCGCGCGAGTATCCGTAATGACTTACGGCGGCTTCGTTCACTTCTAAAAATCGTAAAGTTTCGAGGTCGAAAACCCACATCGGAAACGGATTTTTTTCAAAAATTTCTTGATATTTTTCCTCAAAATAATGCAGATTCTTTTCCGTATTTCTTGGCGAAGTTATTTCCGTATGCGAAACGACCGCGCTTTTTTCGAGCGTTTCGAGCGGTGTGCAGTTTAATAAAAACCAGCGTTCCTCGGTCGGTGAGTGACACGGATATTCGAGCGAAAAACTGTCGCGCTTGCCGTCTAAAACATCTTTTATGCCTTGATATGCCGCGCCTGCTTCATCGGAAAATTTTCCTTCCGCTAAACGGCAGATTTCGAGATAATTTGCGCCGACGCCGACCTTTTCATAGATAAACGGATTTTCAGAGTTTTCAAACGCAAATTTCCGCCACGATTCGTTGACAGCGGTAATTTCCCCTTGACGGTCGATCACGGCAATATTTACACGCATCGGATAAACTACGTTTTCGTTTGATTTTCGGCAGATGAATTCATCATCTTCGGCGATTTGCGGCGGATTTAAATGATAGAAGTAGCAAACTACGCCGTAATCTCCGTCCGGCAAAGTTACGCGTTCGAGCTTCCAATCGAAAGATTCCGTATTTATTTTTTTTGAGTAATAAGTTTCGCCCGTTTCGAGCGTTCGGCGAAAAAGTTTGACGGTTTCGGAAATATAAGGTTCTTTCCAGAGCGGTTCTAAGATTTCGTTCAAACTTTGACCGATCAAAGGAAAAGTATTTTTGAACGTTTTTTTCGCACCGTCACTGACTTCGACCAATGCCAGATCGGAATTTACGACAAAGATACCGAAAGGAGCATTTTTCAGCAGATTAAAAGATATGTCTTTCGAGCCGGTCATATTCTTTACGCGGGTTTTCAAAAAATAAACGAAAAAGTTTACAGTTTCGCTTTGAAACTTCTCAGTAAAAAATATTCATTAATTTCGTAAGAAACCCGACTTCCCGACGGTTCGATTCCGTTTGCAGATAATTTTTCAAAAATTATTGCCCGCTCCAACTGAATTGCCGAATAGATTTGAAACTTTTAAAGGTTAAAGATAAATCAAATTTGATGTTTCAGGCTGCAAAGTTCAAAAAATCAATAAGTTTCGGTGAAAAATTGCGGATTGTTGAAAACTCAATTTTCCACACAAAATATACACAAAAATTCTGATTGTGTCGAGATATTTTAAAAGAAAAATCGAACAAATATTAAAAAGTATTTGTAATAATTTCGGCATTATTCGAAAATCAAATTTATAATTTTCTCGGTAAAATGCAGAAAAGAGCGAATCTATAAACATTCGCTCTTTTCGCTGTTCAATTAATTTCTACGTTAATTTCCTTTTATCTTCAAAAACTTCCGTTTGCCGACTTGCAGTAAAATTTCGTCTTTTAACTCGATTTCCGCATTCGTATTTGAAACTTTTTCGCCGTTCAATTTCACGCCGCCTTGTTCGATCAGGCGTTTCGCTTCTTTTTTCGACGGCGCAAGATTTGTCTGCACAAGCAGGTCGGCGAGATTGTAATTTCCTGCATTTACAGAAGTTTCTTCGATCTCGTCGGGAATTTCTTTTTTGACGAAACGCGCCACGAAATCGGCTTCCGCTGTGTTTGCCGCATCCTGCGAATGAAAATCTTTAATAACGAGTTTTGCCAAATTCACTTTCAGATTGCGCGGATTTTCGTCCGAAGATTTCATTTTTTCGATCTCTGACGGCGTTGAATCGGTCAAAAGTTCGTAATATTTCCACATCAATTCGTCTGAAACCGACATCACTTTTCCGAACATTTCATTCGGCGATTCATCGATTCCGATGTAATTGTTCAAGGATTTCGACATTTTGTTTACGCCGTCCAAACCTTCCAAAAGCGGTGTTGTCATAATCACTTGCGGTTCTTGATTGTATTCGCGCTGCAAGTTTCTGCCCATCAAAAGATTGAATTTTTGATCTGTCCCGCCGAGTTCGACATCGGCTTCGAGCGCGACCGAATCGTAACCTTGAACCAACGGATAAAGCAATTCGTGCAAAGCGATCGGACGATTTTCATTCATTCTTTTTTCAAAATCGTCGCGCTCTAAAATCTGTTTCACGGTCGTGTGCGAAGCGAGTTTGATAAAACCTGCCGAACCTTGCGCGTCGAACCATTCGGAATTGAAACGAATCTCGGTTTTTTCAGGGTCGAGAAGTTTAAAAATCTGCTTTTTGTAAGTTTCGGCGTTTGCCAAAATCTCTTCGCGCGTGAGCGGCGGACGCGTCGCGTTTTTACCTGACGGATCGCCGATCATTCCGGTAAAATCGCCGATCAAAAAGATCGCCGTGTGACCTAAGTCCTGAAACGCTTTGAGTTTGCGAATCACGACCGTGTGACCGAGATGAATGTCGGGCGCGGTCGGGTCTGCGCCGAGTTTGACGCGCAAAGGCTTTCCGGTTTTCGCCGAATTTTCGAGTTTTGCACGTAAATCTTCTTTGCGGATCACATCGACCGCGCCTTTGGTCAAAAAATCAATTTGTTCTTCGATAGTCATAAGCTAAACATTGTAAGGAAAGTCGTCTGAATTTTCTAATTTACATTGATTAATTTGCTTTGCTATTTCTCCGACACTTTCGTGAAATTAAGATTTTCGGCTGATTTTTTTTCGTTTTTTTTATTTTCTTTGTAATTTCTCGGCAAAAAAACTCACTTATCATTAAAGACTCTCAAAACTTGAATTTTTTTCGATTTACTTCCCACAAAAAAAACAACTGTATTTCGATAGATTCTTCTCAATTTAATTTGAGAAAACAGCAGCCATTCGATTTTCTACTGCGATTTGCGCAAAGAAAATCTTTAACAAACAGAACAGTCAGGAGAATAAATAATTGGAATGAAGGGAAAAATTTTATCAGCCGTTATTTTTGCGTTTCTTTGTCTTTTTTCAAGCGGACAAATAAATGCTCAGTTAAATGTTGACGCAACTTATAATGCCGGCGTGACCGAAGGCAAAGTAGATGCAAGGGTTTCAGCCGTGCAAGCGGACGGCAAGATTTTAGTCGGCGGCGGATTTTCGTTCGTCAACGGCGTTGAAAAAAACACGCTCGCGCGTTTGAACGCCGACGGAACGCTCGACACGACTTTTAATCCGGGCGGCGCAGGACCGAATGCGCTCGTTTATGAGATCAAGATTTTGTCTGACGGGAAAATCTTGATCGGCGGAACTTTTGCGACATATAACGGCGTTGCCAAAGCGGGCATCGCACGTCTGAACGCGGACGGAACGCTCGACACGACGTTCAATACGGCAGGAAACGGTTTGACCGGAACGGCGCAGACGATCGCCATCCAAGCCGACGGGAAAATCCTTCTCAGCGGTTCGGGCGTTTCCGCCTACAACGGCGTTCAGCGTTTTTCGGTGCTGCGCTTGAACGCGGACGGAACACTCGATACGACCTTTACTTCGCCGTTTACGACCGCGCAGTTCGTCGAAGAAGTTGACGTTCAAACGGACGGAAAAGTTATGATCGGCGGCAGTTTTAATATCGGAACGCCTGCACGAACCGGCGTTGCCAGACTCAATGCGGACGGAACGCTCGATACGACATTTAATGCAAGCGGCGGCGGAGTTGACGGCGGAGTTGTTGCGATGACCATCCGTTCGGACGGAAAAATCCTGATCGGCGGACAATTTGCGACCTACAACGGCACGGCGCGAAATTCTAACGCACTGCTCAATACCGACGGTTCGCTCGATACTACTTTTGCTTCGATTACTGCGCTTACCGTAATTTCGATCGAATATTTCGCATTCACGACCGACGGCAAAATTTACGCCGCCGGACTTTTTTCCAACACGCTCGCTTCGATCGGTTTGATCAGATTGAATGCAAACGGTTCGCTTGACAGCACGATCCCGATCGCATCGGTTGACAATCTCGGTTATCACGTCACGCTGCAAGCCGACGGAAAACCACTGATGAGCGGATTTTTCTACCGCGTCGCCAGCCAATCGCGCACACCGATCGTGCGTTTTAACACGGACGGTTTTCCCGATACGACATTCAATCCTTCGCTGACGGGTTTCGGCTACGCGGCGGCAATTGCGCGGCAAGCGGACGGGAAAACGGTCGCTGCCGGAAACTTTAATTTTGCTAACGGCACGGCGCGAAACAATGTCGCACGTTTCAATGCGGACGGAACTTTAGATGCCACTTTCACTGTCGGCACGGGAACTTCGGCGGATTCCAATGCTTCGAATATCGTCAATGCCCTCGCTGTTCAGCCGGACGGAAAAATTCTGGTCGGCGGGATTTTCAGCACATATAACGGCACGACGCGGCGGGCGATTTTCCGTTTGAATACTGACGGTTCACTCGACACTTCTTTTTTTGCGAGCTTTCTGACGACATACACGGTTGCCTTTCTCAACGATATTTTGCTTCTTCCGAACGGGAAAATTCTCATCGGTGGAAGCTTTTTGGAAGCGACGACGCGCAATTTGATTATGTTGAATCCCGACGGCACGCAGGATACGAGCTTTCCTTCATCCGTCAGCGGCGCAGTTACGAAAATGCTGCTTCAGCCTGACGGCAAAATTCTCGTCAGCGGAAGTTTCACGACCTCGGGCGGGCAAAGCCGCAACCGCATCACCAGACTCAACGCGGACGGCACGCTCGACACTTCTTTCAATCCGGGAACCGGCGCAAATTCGACTGTTTCTAATCTCGTTTTACAGCCCGACAACAAGATCATCGCGGTCGGACTCTTTACGACCTTCAACGGAAATTCGCGCACCGGAATCGTCCGTTTGAATTCGGACGGAACAGTCGATAATACTTTCGGCGGAACGGGCACGAACGCGACGGTCGAAGCCGCCGCAGTTCAGTCTGACGGAAAAATCTACATCGTCGGACGTTTTACGACTTATAACGGCGTGGTCAGAAACCGTTTTGCGCGGCTGAATGCGGACGGAAGTCTGGACACGGCGTTTGCTTCGGGTTTCGATGCCGATCCGCGATTTTTTGCGCGGCGCATTTTAGTTCAGCCTGACGGCAAATTGATGGTCAGCGGACTTTTCAAATCTTACGCGGGAGCGGCGCATAACGCGCTTGTCAGGATCAATCCGACACCATCGCCGACGCTCGGCAACGGTCAGATCGTTTTCGTTTCTAATCGTGACGGTAATCAGGAAATTTATAAAATGAACGCCGACGGCAGCAATGTCACACGTCTGACGAATAATACTTTTGCCGAATCCGATCCGCAATGGTCGCCTGACGGCACAAAGATCGCTTTTGCTTCGGCGCGTGACGGAAATTCGGAAATTTATGTGATGAATGCCGACGGCAGCAATCAAACGCGTGTGACCAACAACACGGTTTTCGATACCGAACCGACTTGGTCGCCCGATTCGACCAAACTCGCGTTTCAAAGTCTTCGCAGCGGCAACCGTGATATTTACGCGGTCAATGCAGACGGCTCGAACGAACTTCGTTTGACGACCTCGACAGGACAAGATATTTTGCCGAAATGGTCGCCGAACGGTGCACAGATCGTATTTATCAGCAACCGCGACGGAAATTACGAAGTTTACACGATGAGCGCGAACGGCGATGCACAAACGCGTCTGACGACTAACACGGCTTCCGAATTTTCGCCCGACTGGTCGCCCGACGGTTCGCAAATTCTGTTCAGCAGCGACCGCGACGGAAACGGCGAAATTTATGTAATGTCTGCCAACGGCGCAAATCAAACGCGTCTGACAAACAGCAGTTCAAATGAAGACGCGCCCGTTTGGTCGCCTGATGGAACGAAGATCGTTTTCATTTCGGATCGTGACGGCAATTTTGAAGTTTACACGATGAACGCCAACGGCAACGGCGAAGTGCGTCTGACGAATTCCGCGTCGAGCGACGGTCCGGCAGATTGGCAGCCCTTGACGGCTCCGCAACGAACTGCTTTCGATTACGACGGCGACGGTAAAGCAGACGTTTCCGTTTTCCGCAATTCGGCAGGCGCGTGGTATCTGAACCGTTCGACCGCAGGTTTTGCGGCGGTCAATTTCGGTCAGAGCGGCGATAGAATCGTTCCGGCGGATTACGACGGCGACGGTAAAACCGACGTTGCCGTGTTCAGAAACGGAAATTGGTATTATTTGCGAAGCTCTGACGGCGCATTTGCGGCGGTTGCGTTCGGGCAGGCGGGCGATGTTCCGGTCGCCGCTGATTTCGACGGCGACGGCAAAGCCGACCAAGCCGTTTTCCGTGGCGGAAACTGGTATATCAATCGTTCAGCGCAAGGCTTTACGGCGGTCGCTTTCGGCATTTCGACGGACAAACCCGTTGCCGCCGATTATGACGGCGACGGCAAAGCGGATGTCGCGGTTTTCCGTGACGGCAACTGGTATAGCTTGCGCAGTTCGGACGGCAATTTCTCAGCCGTTGCATTCGGACAAGCGGGTGACATTCCCGTTCCGGCAGACTACGACGGCGACGGCAAAGCCGATCAAGCCGTTTATCGCGGCGGAAATTGGTATCTGAACCGTTCGACCGCAGGCTTCGGCGCAGTTGCTTTCGGAATTTCAACCGACGTTCCGGTTGCGGCAGATTACGACGGCGACGGCAAAGCCGACCAAGCTGTTTTCCGCGACGGAAATTGGTATATCCTGCAATCGACTGCCGGATTTACCGCCCAAGCCTTCGGCACGACGGGCGATAAACCGACACCGAGCGCGTTTTTACCGTAACAATAAATAAGAGAAAAACCGCTGACTTAAAAACTCAGCGGTTTTTCTCTTATTTTCAAACTTCCGAATTTTATCGAAGTCATTTCTTTTCAGGAACAAGAACTTGTCCGTCCTTCATTCTTACTTCTCCTGTTTTCGTATCCAAAACAACAGGATTTCCGACAAATCCAGGAATATCAGCCGAGTGTATTTGATAACGTCCAACCGAAGCCGTTATATGCGCGTGATAAATCAATGAGCCTGAAATCATAAATGCCATGACCAATATACAAATCCCCAAAAATTTGCTGTTATTCATAAAATATTATCTCCTTAAAATATTACAATTTTCGATACATTATCAGCGCATTCGTCAAGCCTTTTTCCTTGTGTTGAAAGGCTTCGGGAATCTCGCCGATTATTTCAAAACCGAGTTTTTGCCATAATCTGACCGCGATTTCGTTCGATTTGACGACGAAATTATACTGCATCGCCGTAAAACCGAGTTTCCGCGCTTCTTCAAACGAAAACTCCGCCATTTTTCTGCCGATTCCTTTTCCCTTCGCCTTTGACGAAACCATATAACCCGCGTTTGCAATATGCGAACCAAGGTCGGGCTGATTGGCTTTGATAAAAAAAGTGCCGAGAATGTTTTGATGAATAAATGAATCTTTTTCACCTGTTTCAACGGCAACATACGTGAATTTGTCCGCGCCGAACCAAAACGCGAGCATCTTTTCTTTCGGCGAATCGGGCGCAAATGTGTAAGAATCGCCGCTTGCGATCACTTCTTCGATGATTTTCCAAACTTCGTTTTTATCTTCAACTGTCGCTTTTCTGATCTTTATCATCTTAAATTTCCGCTCTTACTCGCGTGTTGGCTTCTGCCTTTTCCAATTTAAATTTCCAAACCATTCGTTTTTGCGTTTCGTCGTAGATATATCTGCCTTCGGCGACGCGCCAGAAACCCATAAATTTCCACGTCCCGACCTTTAGTTTATTAAAAAGCGGAACGGCGTGTTTCGATTCGATCGCGTTGAAAAGCGCGCGGTTGAAAGAATCGAGTTTCTGATCGCCGCGCCTGCCTGCGCCGGTGTAAAAGATAGTATTTTCCGTGTCGCCGTGAAAGTCGGGATAACACGGATTTATCTTGCCGAAGTCCGTCAATAAAGAGATCAGCCTGCCGCCGCGCTGATAGATTCCGTTGCGGATTTTGTGAACTTCCGACACTTCATCCCACGAATAAATCTTGCCGACACCATTCGTTTTAAAATAACTACTATTTATTTTACTATTTTGACTGCTTATGCTTGACACAATAAAATTTAATGCTAAAATTCATAACACTTCCCCAGAAGTATCGGAAAAAGTTTTCTTCTTTCCGAACATAATCATTTATTAATTTATACCGTATTTTACCAAAAACTTAGAAAGGTTTTATCTCTGAGTTCGTGCTTTTTATTCATTCGGCTTGATATATATCGGCAAATAAAAAAATTAAATTTCCCAAGGAGATAAAAAAAAGAGCGTGAAAAAATTTCTAGGTATTTCAGCATTGTTTGTTTTGGCGGCATCGGTTTTCTTTGTGATGACGGATAAAACCGGAGCAAGCAAAAATGTTTTCAACACGGGTTCGCAGGACGAACTCGAAAATGCCAAACAGATCAGTTTGGGCATTCTGCGCGATAATGCCGCGCAGAGAGCGATCGGCAATATTGACGATTTTCAAGTTCAAAAGGTCGAGATCGATAATTTGAAAATGGCGCACACGCGCGTTCGTCAAACCGTCGGCGGCGTTCCCGTCTGGGAAGGCGAAGCGATCGTTCATTTAAAAGCGGACGGCAAACTTTCGACAATTACCGATGCTTTGAAGGAAGCTATCGCCGTCAATACGCAACCGAATCTTTCGGAAAAAGACGCGATCAGAGCCGTTGTCGATTCATATCGCGGCAGAGCAAAATTGTCACAAGACCCGACCGCAGATTTGTGGGTTTACCGTGCAGATGACCGCGATCATTTAGTTTATCGCGTCACCACGCCGCGTATCGACGGTTCGGAAGAAACGGCAGTTCCCGTTACTTTTATCGACGCGCAAACGGGCGAAAAAGTTTTTGAATACAACAATTTGCAAACCGGAACGGGTTCATCGCTTTACAGCGGAAACGTAACGATCAGCACCACTTCGTCAGCCGGAACTTTTTATATGGAAGACACCACGCGCCGCATGGGAACTTTCAATATGAACTCGACCGGAAACGAAAACACCGGAACGGGCGGCACGCAATCGCGCTACACCGACACCGACGACGTTTGGAACACGACGATCCAACGCGCAGGCGTTGACGCGCATTTCGGCGCGGCGCAAACCTTCGATTATTACCAAGCGGTTCACGGACGCAACGGCATTGACGGAAACTTCGGACCCGGCACGACGACTTCGGCGGTCGGCGCGATTCCGCTCGTCGTTTCACGCGTTCACTTCGGTTCGACCGGACGCTACAACAACGCTTTTTGGTTCAACAACCAAATGTCATACGGCGACGGCGACGGCACGACTTTTTCGCCTTTAACGACGGTTGACGTTGCGGGACACGAAATGTCGCACGGCGTGACGGAAAAAACCGCAAATTTGACCTATGCCAATGAATCGGGTGCGCTGAATGAAGCAACTTCCGATATTTTCGGTTCGATGGTCGAATTAAGAGCAGACGGCGGAGTCGTTTCGGCAAACACTTGGCTGATCGGCGAAGATTGCTACACACCGGGAACTTCGGGTGACGCGCTTCGTTCGATGAGCAGCCCGTTTACCTACGGCGATCCCGATCATTACAGCATTCGCTACACGGGAACGGCTGACAGCGGCGGCGTTCATACCAATTCGGGCATTGCCAATCACGCTTTCTATCTGATGGCGGCAGGCGGCACGAACCGCGTCAGCGGAATTTCGGTGACGGGCATCGGCACGAGTGCATCGGAAAGAATCTGGTATCGCGCGTTGACGACCTATATGACGGCAAGCACGAACTTTGCGGCGGCAAGAACGGCAACGATCAACGCGGCAAACGATCTGTTCGGCGCAAGCAGCACACAAGCGACGGGCGTTGCTCAAGCTTGGTGCGCGGTCGGCGTTGGAGCTTGCCCGGGCGGTTCGACACCGACACCGACTCCGACTCCGACGGGAAGCAATCTGCTCGTCAACGGCGGATTTGAAACCAGCATTACGCCTTGGGTTTCATCGGGAACGGGCGCGCTTTACACTGCAAACGGTGCATCGCCGCACGGCGGAACGGGTTATGTTTATTTCGGAAATGCGAACAACGCAACCGGACAAACTTATCAGCAAGTTTCGATTCCTTCGACCGCAACCGGAACATTGACCTTCTGGCTCAACGTGACATCGGCTGAAACGACGACGACGACGCAATACGACAGATTATTCGTCGAAGTCCGCAACACGGCAGGAACACTGCTCGCAACGCCCGCAACTTACAGCAATTTGAATAAAACAACGTCTTCGACGACTTATTCGCAGAAATCGCTGAATTTGGCGGCATACAAAGGACAAACCGTCCGCGTTCAATTCAGAACGACGAACGATAGTTCTTTGATCACGACATTCAGAGTTGACGACGCAGTTTTGCAATAGTCAATTTGAATTTAATTTAAAAAAGGCACGGTGCGAATCGTGCCTTTTTTATTTAATCAATCATCGATCATTGATTAAATAAGTCCTGATAGCTTTGAAGTCTTACAGTTATGGCTCATACCTCGCCATGATCGCGTTCAAATTTGAGCCTCCGCCGACAGCTACGATCTTGCCGTCAGGAGCTAAGGACACGTCATAGGGGACCGAACCGGTATGCGCACCATTTGCGTAAAATTTCGTGTAAACTTTTCCGCCGTTTCCGAATGCGTTGTCAAACTCTCCGTCTCGTGTGAACCTAACCACGGCAAAATCGTTTGTATTGTTCCACGTTCGGCGACCGGCAGTGACGATTCTTTGCTGAGAATCGATCTTTAGTGATTCGACGCTTTCGTATTGATAACTAAGAGCTTTTCTAACTTTGCCGTCGCCGTTGAACGCGGTATCCGGCGTTCCGTCCAACTTGTATCTGGCAAGCCCCCAATCATAAACGGTTGTGGAGCTTCCATAAGCCGTTCCTCCAACAACCAATCTCGTTGTCCAGAATAAAATTCCGCCGACATTGGTAGCCCAACGCTGAAAAGCAACACTTGTCGCGCGGTCGTGCGAATAGGTTGTGCCGTTAAAGTCGGTTTCGACCAGTCCGGTTCCGCCGAATCCGGTATCGAATGAACCGTTCTCGTTAAGCATCCCAACCTCGAAATCCCCATTACCTTCGGTAGTAAACGCAATCTTACCGTTGGTCGGGTTAACCGTCGTTGACGTAAGCACATCCCGACATCTCAGGTCGATGGCTTTTTTGCCATTACCGTCGAAGGTTGTGTCCAGCGTTCCATTCGAATTGATACGTGCAAAAACTAAATTGCTTCCCTGAACACAAGGATTGTCTTGAGAATCATAAAAGATTGTCCCCGCGACGACGATCTTGCCGGTGTTTTGGGCGATCGTGACACTCTCCAAAACGGTGGAATAAAAATCCGTGCCGAAAGTGATCATTAGCTTTCCATCGCCCGAAAACGAATTATCAAAGGTGCCGTTCGTGTTCAGACGTATCACAAACGCATTATTGTCACTCCTTCCCGCCGCCACTATCTTCCCGTCTTCCTGAACAACAACACTGTTGAAAATGCCATACGTTGTGTCTCCAAAAACACTGCCGTTAGTGCCAAAGCCGTAATCAAGCGACCCATCCACGTTGTAACGGACAACGGTCGGGATCGAGCTTTTATTTCCGACGGCGATGATTTTCCCGTCTGCCTGAATCGCCGAGCCATGTATAGTGACCAACGAGTTGTCATAAACTTGTCCGAGAATGCCGAAACTCGTATCCAGATCGCCCGGCGCGGCTTTTGTTTCAAAGACTTGAAACATAATTACGAAAGCCGCAAATAAAATTGTTATCAAAGTTGATTTATTCATTTTGTTTTTTCTCCTTATTGATTAAATTGAATTTCCTTTTTTTCCGAATTGCCGCAAACGAGCGCAACGGTGCGCCCGATTTCGGTCAAATGCAGTTCGCCTGATTGAATACGGCGGTAAATCTCGTTTAAGTCGAGCCGCATAACAGACAAATGAATCTATCTTGAAAAACAACTGCGTTTCGATCGATTCGCCGTGAATTCAATACTTTTCGCATTTATTTCAAATCTAAGATCGATTCTTCTTCTTGGTAATTTTCATAATCGGACTTTTTGTTGTCTTCTTTCTGCTTTAGAAAAAATCCCGCG
>DAITPE010000021.1:0-20516 GCA_036833775.1 Pyrinomonadaceae bacterium
TATGAATTCGGGATCGGGATTAACGCCGCTTTTGCCTGACCAAGCGCGTCTGCCGCCGAGCGGATTTTGAAAAATATTTTCCAAAACGCCGTCGTAACCGCCTTGTTGAAACACGCCGCCCGCCGTTTCGATGTCTTGCCAATCGTTTGCGCCGAGCTTGATCTCCAAAACCGCGCCGTCATACAGACGGTTTCGCAAAAACGTCGTTTCGAGTTCATACCAATCGCGGAAACTAATTTCGGCATTCGCGGTTGTGACTGAAAACGCAGGCGAAACGAGTTCGTTTACGCCGACTTGAAACGGCGCGGGCGAAAAGACGGAATTCGGCGCGGATTGTCTGCGCGTCGTTTTCGTCTCCCAATTTAATTGTCCGCCTGTTGCCGAAGTCGTCCAACCGCTTGGCAACGCAGGTGCGGTCACGGAATCGAAATTTTCCTGAAAAGCAACGCGTTTTTTGCCCGTCGATAAAACTATCGAAATCGTTCCGAGATTTTCCGCGCCGTCGGAAAGCGCAAAAGTCAAAGTTATATGTGAACCGCAAGGAAGATTCGGGCTTGCCGTGAATGTGAAAGTGCGCGCAACGCTTGCGCCGTTGACATTCAAAACGCCGTAGTTTTGCAGTGCGGAAGGATTTGTCACGCCGCCCGAAGCTTGCAAAATTGCGGTCAGATTCTGCGTGTCGCGCGCGCCCGTGTTGCGTAGCGAAACATTCAGCGAAACGGTTTCGCCCGGATCGATCGCGTTATTCGTCGTGCAGCTTTCCGAAGTTATCTGAACAGCCGTGTTTTCCAAGATCGCAACGGGTTCGAGCGCGAAATTCTGCGTCAGAGTTTGTCCGTTTGCAACTGTGACCGTAAAAGTTTTCGGTTTAAAGCCTTTCGCGGTTGCCGTGATCGAATAAGTATTCGGCAAAACGAGCAGATTACCGTAATTTCCGCTTGCGTTCGACAAACGCGAATAAGCCGAAGCCGTGATAAATGCGTTCGTAATCGGCTGTCCGGTCAGCGAATTCGTCACGTTTCCCGTGATGATTCCGCGCGGAACGGCAGTACATTCGTTGAATTTAAAACTGCCGATACGCGTCAGCCAACTGAAAGGACTTTCCGCCTGACTTTCTTCGGAATAATATTGATTCGTCATCCAAAAAGTGCAATCGTCAACCGGATCGACCGTCATTCCCGTGTAATCGCCCCAACGAAAACCGAACGCCGTTTGTACGCCTTTGCCTTCCTGCATAAATTCTTCGGCGCGAAATTCGCCCTGCGGTTCGGTCGCCAATTTTCCCGAATACATTATCGAAGGTTTGAAGAATTCGTTCGATTTGCTGTAACCGACGCCGATGTTTCCTTGGTTATCCTGTGCAACGCTTGCTACCCAGCGCGAATGTTCCTGTGTTCCGATCGTCGTTTGTTCGTGGACGGTGAAAACGTCGTTCGCACGGCGAATTTCGTAAACTCTAACTCCGGCGCGGTAGATCGAATTCGTCGGCGTGGTGCGGACGGTTTGATTCAAAACGATTGATTCGTGAGTTCCGAAATTGCGGTAAGCGACGCGGTAATTCAAACGGTCTGAAAGCGAATCGAGCAGATCGCCGGGTGCAGGTTGCGTAATGTCGGCGCGTCCTTCGAGCGAAGTCGGATCGAAAGCGGCAACTGGCAACGGACTGTCGGTGCGTTCGGTAAACGTCGAATTTGCGGGGTTTTGAAAATCGGCGCGAAACTCGAAAAGCCGCAGAGCGTCTTGCGGCGCACCGTATTCGGTTGCGGTATAACCCGCGAAAATATTCGGCGAATTCGGCGGCGGCGGATTAAAACCGTCAAGATCGGCGGGAAGCAGATTTCCCAAACGATTCGCCGTCGGCGGAACGGCGAGATCGAAATAAATGTAGCTTGCCGAAGCATCGCCGACGAGCATTTTCTGCCTATCGAACGCAAAAACGCCCATTCCCGTAAAATCGCTGCCGATAAATTGTTCGTCGGACATATAATATCCGTCCGTCCAAACGCCGAATTTTGAAAAATCGTTCAGTTTGAAATTCGGCATCACGAACTCATACAGAAAATACGCGCCCGTCGGATCGCCCGTTTGAGAGATTGCGACCATTTGACGAAACGGCGGAAAATCGGTGCAATATTGGCTCAAAAGCCAGCGGTCGGCGAGCGTGTCGTATAAAACGATCGGCGAACCGTCGTCGCTCTGCGAACACGGCGTGTTGAGCGGCGCGAAAATGTTGCTCATCTTGAACGCGCCCGTTAAAGGATTTCCTTGCTTGTCGTAAATCTTCATCAAGGCGTTGACAGTTTGCACGTAATGATTCAAACCGACATCGCCGTTCGTGTCCGACGGAAGATAATAAAAACCCGAAGTTTCGCCGTTCGTACGGTTCATAATTCCTTCAAACGAACGAATCGGCGGCGGCATCGGCAGAGCGGAAACTTTTGCCAAAGATTCGTCTTCGTTATGAAAAGCGTTTGCGGATTTTGGAATAGAAATTTGGTCTTTCGCGGTAAATTTAATTTCCGGCGCGCCTTTTATTTCTTTTTTTACAGTTTGCAGATTCATTTCCGAAATCTTCGGCGAAACGGCAAACGCCGCCGCTTTTGAAACTTGCGGTTTCAGATTCTCGAAAATGTTTTGTTTAGATGAATGAATGACGGTGTTTTCCGTTCTCGTTTGAAAATAGAAAACGACAGCGGCAGTAAAAAGCGCGAATAAAGCAATACGTTTTTTCATTTTGAAAAGCCTTTTGTTCGGAAAAGTTTCTTAAATGATAAAACGAATCGAAGCGTAAAAACAACGAATTTTGGTAAAAACGGAATAAAATCGGCAAAAATTTCTAAACTTCGCTCAATGTGACGATCGTGGCGCGTCTTTTGGCTTCATCAAGAAAATCTTCAATATCGCCCGCAACTTTGTCTTCCATCAGGATTTGATTGATCTCTTTGCGCTTTTCGTCCAAAGTCGGCATCAAAACGCCCGGAAATCTTTTTCTGAAATCAGGCACGAAAACTTCCCGATAATAACGGTTTTCTTCGTCGGGCGTGATCACGGCAAACGAGCGAAAACGAAAATCGATGTATTTATAGATCGCAACTCTCTGCGCGATCAGACGCTGAAAATTATCGTCTTTGACCGAATCGAAACCGACGATTTTCAAACGTCTTTCAAAATCGGCGGTTGACGGAAAATAAGCGAGAGTTTTCTTGATCTCGTCGTCGATTTCTTCCTGCGTCGGCGTTCCGCGCGGCAAACGCTGTGCTTCGAGCGCGAAAAGTTTTTGATTGATCGTCACTTGCAAAGCAATATTTAAATCCTGCGAACTCGGCGGCGTAAGCGGCGTATTCGGCTGAAGCGCAAGCTGCCAAAGCAGATCGGAATATGTAATGAGTTCGGTGCGAACGCCGTCGCTGACGGTGACGATCGTTTTGTCAACAACTTCCTGCGCGTGAATTTTGACCGCAAAAAACGGCGAAAAAATAAACAGCGAAAGCGTGAGAAGCAAAAATTTATTCAAATGTCGAAACAGAAAGTTTTTCATAAACCGATAATTCAATTTTTAACAGAAAAAACGAGCGTGTCAAATTTTTCGTAAATTGAAATAAACATTGACAAACGATGTAAAATCCGATTAAATTAAAGAGAAGGTTTCTCCTTCAAAATTCAATTGGTCCTTCTCCTCTGATGGCAGATTTTCCCCGAAAGTTTGTCAAATTAAGCAATAAAATCAAAATGTTAGCCCCGATAACTGCCAAACGAAACGGTCGTATGCTTTTACCTGACGGTGAAACGAATGATTGTTCTCTCGAATTAAAATTCATTTCCGAACTCGGTCGCCGTCTGCTTTTTACGGTTCATCCGAAAAAAGCCGCTTTGCGCGTTGCCGAAGCGATTTTGCAAGGTGTCAATGCCGACGTTTCCGCTTTTGTTATCGAACTCGGAAATATCGGTTTGATAAATTGCGCTTTCGATCAAAAAGGTGAGATAAAAAAAGACTTTATCAACAAGAAACAGTTTGAAAAATGGCGCGAATTTTTGCCGCCGCAAGTTTCTTATTTGCAGGAAGATGAAGCTGAATTTCTGCTGAAAAACCGGAATCACGCGATCGAATACGTTGCGCCGCTTCACATTAACGGCGCGGTCAAAGGCGCGGTTGTCGTCGGTTTCAAAGACAAAGAAGATTTTAACGAAACGAAAGGAAGATTGATCGATGCCGCAACGCAAATGGCGGCGATGTCGGTCAATCTTTCGTCGCATTACGAAACGGCGATCAATGCTTCGATCAATTTGGCGCGTGAAGAACACCGCAAATTTACCGAAGCCGTTTTGGATGCTTTGCCGGTTTCGATTTACGTGATCGACCGCGATTATCGAATTGTGACGTGGAATCGTCACCGCGAAAACGGCGTGCAGGGAATGCCGCGCGATGCGGTCATCGGACGAAATGTTTTTGAAGTTTTGGCGAAATATCCGCAAGGACGTTTGAAACAGGAATTTGAACGCGCGTTTCGGACGGGCAGAATCGAACGCATCGAACAGCAAACCGTCAGCGAAAAAGGCACGACGACGCATTGGCTCGTCAGCAAAGTTCCGATGCGCGATGCCGAAACCGGCGAAGTCACACACGTCATTACGGTCGGCGAAGACGTGACGGTGCGCGTCGAAGCGATTCACGCCGTCGGTCGCGCCGAAAAGCTCGCTGCCGTCGGTCGTCTTGCCGCCGGGGTCGTTCACGAAATCAATAATCCGCTCGCAACGATCGCGGCTTGCGCCGAAGCTTTGGAACAAAGAGTTGCCGAAGGCGCATTCGGTGATTCGGAAGAAGTTGACGATTTGAAAGAATATTTGGGTTTAATAAAATCCGAAGCTTTCCGTTGTAAATCGATCACGACGGGATTGCTCGATTTCAGCCGCGTTCGCGCCGGAAATCGTCATCCGATGGACGTGCGCGACGTTTTGAGATCGTCGGCAAATCTCGTTTCGCATCAACGTCGCGGTGACAATATTCAGTTTAATTTTGAAGTTGACGAAAATCTGCCGTTGATCACCGGCGACAGCGGACAAATCCAGCAAGCAATCATCGCGCTTGCGACAAATGCGATCGACGCGATGCCCGACGGCGGAACGCTCACCTTCAAAACATTCGCACAAAACACGCGAATTATTATCGAAGTTTCCGACACCGGCGTCGGAATTGCGCCCGAAGATATGTCGAAAATCTTCGAACCTTTCTTCACGACCAAGGAAGTCGGCAAAGGAACGGGCTTAGGTCTTGCGGTTTGCTACGGCATCATCACCGACCACGGCGGACGCCTTAGTGTGCGTTCAAACATCGGCAAAGGAACAACATTTTCTATTTTTCTCCCGAATAAAGTTTAGTTAGTGGAGAGTAGAGAGTAGAGAGTAGAGAGAAAAAATCTGCTAATTAATTTTTGTTCAAAACTCGAATAACTTTTACCGGGAAAACACTAATAACATAGAAATATGGCAGGATTTAAGAAATTTGAAGAAATAAAAGCGTGGCAAAAGGCTCGTGAAGCAACAAAACGCGTTTATGAAATTACTTCTGATGGAAAATTTTCGAGGGATTTTAGTTTGCGTGACCAGATACGGCGTTCCAGCGTTTCGATCATGGCAAATATCGCGGAAGGACAAGGCAGGCATTCAAATAAAGAATTTGCAAATTTTCTTAATATTTCACACGGGTCGGGTGCCGAAACTCAATCACATCTTTATATTGCGTTGGACTTGGAATATCTGACTCAAAATGAATTCTCGGAACTTTATAATCTATTTGATGAAATTGGAAAAATGACTATGAGTTTAATGAAGCATCTGCGAAGTTGAACATAACTCACTACTCTTTACTCTCCACTCTCTACTGTAAAAACTTATGGCAAAACTTTTAGTAGTTGACGATGAAAAAAATCTGCGGCTTGTCGTTCAGAAGGAATTGAGCCGACAAGGACACGAAGTTGAAGCGGCTTCGGACGGTGAAGCGGCTTGGGAATTGCTCGAAACGCAGGATTTCGACGTGCTTTTGTGCGACATCAATATGCCGCGTCTCGACGGAATTTCCCTGCTTCGGCGGCTTCGTGAAAAATCTCAAAACCCGCCCGAAGTAATTATGCTGACCGGACAAGGAACGGTTGAAACTGCGATCGAAGCGATGAAGCTCGGCGCGTATGATTATCTCACCAAACCGTACCGCATCGCCGAACTCGCCGCGCTTGTGACGCAAGCGGCTGAAAAACAACAGCTTAAGATCGACAATCAAAGACTTCGCGCGCAACTTGAACGCACGACGAACAAAGACTTGCCCGACATTGTTGCCGAATCGCCGCAGATGAAGGAAGTTTTACGGCTCGTTCAGCGTGTTGCGCCGTCCGACACTTCCGTTTTAATCACGGGCGAATCGGGAACCGGAAAAGAATTGATCGCACAGGCGATTCATCGATTGAGCCGCCGCGTCAACAAAACTTTTATCGATCTGAACTGCGCCGCTTTGCAGGATTCTTTGCTGGAAAGCGAACTTTTCGGACACGAAGCCGGAGCATTTTCAGGTGCAAGAGCCAGAAAACTCGGACTTTTCGAGATTGCCGACGGCGGAACGATTTTTCTCGACGAAGTGATGGAAATGCCTTCGCAATTGCAGTCAAAACTTCTTCGTGCGCTCGAAACGCGTGCGTTTTTCCGCGTCGGCGGTGTAAAAAAGGTTGAAGTCGATGTGCGTCTGGTCGCCGCGACAAATCGCAACACGCGCCAAGCCGTTTCGGAAGGCGTTTTCCGTTCCGACCTGCTTTACCGTATCAATAGTTTCGAGATTTTTATTCCGCCTCTGCGCGAACGCCGCGAAGACATCGAGCCGCTCGCTTGCCATCTTTTGAACAAAATTGCCGGACAAAACGCGCCCGAACTTTCGCCGCAAGCAGTTGATGCGCTGACGAATTACAGTTGGACGGGAAACGTCCGCCAGCTTAGAAATTGTTTGGAACGCGCCGTTTTACTTTCGGATAACGGAAGAATTACGACGAAAGATTTACCGCCCGAAGTCGTTCATAATACTGAAAAAACAATGGTTTCTTACAGTTTTAACGAACCGCAAACGGTTGTGACGAATACGTTTCAAAACGCTTCGCCGCAAAGTTCGGCGACGAATCTGCGCGACGTCGAACGTCAGCAAATTTTGAACGCGCTCGATCAAACCGGCTGGCATCGCGGAAAAACCGCCGAACTTCTCGGCATTTCTCCTTCGACACTTTATCGCCGTTTGCGCGAATATGATCTGGAAACACGCTGAAATTTATGAAAAATCTAAAAATTTATCTTCTCGTTTGCCTGACTTTTTTAATGGCAAATTCGGCATTTTCACAAGGCAAATTTCTCGGCAAAGTCGTTGATGTTCTCGATGGAAAAACCGTCGTGATCGAACTTCCGGCGGGAAAGGTTACGGCAGTTTTGCAATACGTCGAAATTCCCGAACCCGAACAGCCGTTTTCAAAAGAAGTGAGAGCGCATTTGAGCGGTTTGACGCTCGGCAAAATGGTCGAATTCAAACCATTGCGCGTGACGCCGAAAAACACGGTCGGACTTTTGACGCTCGATGGCGTTGACATCAGCAATCAAATGCTACGCGACGGCGCAGCTTGGTATGCTTTGCCGGAAAAAAACGGTCAAGATTTATTTGAGAGCCGCACATATCAAGATAACGAAAAGCAGGCAAGAGCGGAAAAACGCGGCATTTGGAGCGTCGAAAATCTAAAACCCGCTTGGGAACTTCGCGCCGAAGCCGAAGAAAAACGCCGTCAGGAAGCCGCGATCGCCAAGGAAGAAAGATCATCTTTCGATCAATTCGGGGCAACTACGAAACCGCAAAAATCTGCACCGCGCCGTGAAATGAGTTCGGAAGCGCAAAAATTGGCGGCAACGCCCGAAACAAGCATCAAACTTCCGCCAAACGTGCAGAATATCGGCGGTTTGCTCGTCGGCTACGATTCAAGCGTCAAGCTCGGTGTTGTTGCAACTCCGGCGTTTAAATTAAATGTTGCGGAAAACGATGGCAGACAGGCTTTGAGCGTTCAGATCGCTTATCTTTATTACGACGGAAACGAAGAATCGGGCAGAAAAAATGTCTATCTTGTCGGTGTTGATTCGATGTCGAGAGATTTTCGTTTTCTCAAATTCAACGAACTCGTCGTGACTGCCGACAAGCAAAAATTCAATCTCGGCAAAGCAAAAAGATTCTTCCGCAAAGAAGAAAACGGAGTGCGCGAAGGACTTTTATACGAAATAAATAAACCGACGCTCGAAAAGATCGCCAATGCCAAAAACGTCTCGGTCAAGGTCGGAACTTTTTCGGATAAAGTTAATTCGGAAATTTTGGAACTGCTGAAAAATCTGCTCGTCGCGGCAAATTAAACGAAACTGAACTTAAAGTAAAAAGGCGGTCAATGACCGCTTTTTTATTTTGAAGAAAATTGGAAGTTAAAAATTTACGCGGCGGTAAACTTCGTCGATTCTTAATGTTAAATCAACCGATTGAAGTGTGAAATCTTCGTCGGTCCGCGTAAAAAAATAAGTTATCCAACCGCCGTTTTCTTGCCGACGATGAATTTCGATCGAGATTTTTTCCTGTTCGATGATGACATATTCGTGAACGCTCGGCATTTGCTGATACGCCCGAAGTTTTTCGCGCCTGTCAATTTGCGCGGTCGAAGGCGAAACGACTTCGATAATCAAAATCGGCTGTTCGGCAAAATACGGATTGGCGAAATTTCCTTCGCAAGTAACCAAAACATCTGGATAATAAAAAACTTCTTCGGCGGCGCGGACTTTCATATTTTCACTGAAAGGTTCGCAAGGAGAATTTCCTAAATGGTTAGATAAAGCAATAACAAAATTTCTGATGATCCGATTATGATTTTGGCTTGCGCCAGCCATTGCATAAACTTCGCCGTCAATATATTCGTGGCGGATTTCGCTGATCTCTTCGCCTTCCAAATAATCTTCGATACTTAATTTAGTTTTGAGTTTCGCCAATCCCATACCGCAGACATTTTAACCTTTTATTTCAATAATTTCTATCAAAATCTACTGTGCGAAAACCGCGTCGAGAAACATCATCAGACCGAAGCCGACGAAAAGCGAAAAGGTTGCGCCGTTTTCAAAACCTTTGCGGTGCGTTTCGGGAATAATTTCGTCGCTCACGATAAAAAGCATCGCGCCGCCCGCAAATGCCAAAGCCCACGGCAAAACGTGCGCCGAAATTAAGATCACCGAACCGCCGACGATGCCGCCGAATATTTCGACCAAACCCGTCAATGCCGAAACGCCAAACGCGTATTTTTTTGAATAACCTTGCGAATGAAGCGCGACGGCGACGGACAAACCTTCGGGAATATTTTGCAGCGCGATGCCCAGCGTTGCGCCGAGTCCGATGCCGAATTCGCCTGTTCCGTTTGCGACGCCGACCGACAAACCTTCGGGAAAATTGTGAATCGCGATCGCAATTACGAAAAGCCAGATTTTGCGAAGCTTATTGTGTTCGATTTCGCCGCCTTCGTGACCTTTTTCGAAATGTTCGTGCGGGATAAATTCGTTCATCAGCCAAATCGCAAAACCGCCGACAAAGAGAAAAAATATCGTCTGCAAAACCGCGCTCGTCGTGCTTGCACCTTGTTTTTTATTATTTTCGATCGAAGGCAAAAGCAGTGAAAATATCGTCGCGGCAAGCATTACACCGGCGGCAAAACTGAGCAGATTATTGTTCAGTTTTTCGTTTAAACGCTTGAGAAAAATAGCCGGAACCGCGCCGAGCGTTGTCGCGCCGAAACCCGCAATCGCCGAAGCCGCGACGGCGTTCGTAAATGGATCGTTTGTCAAAGGCATTGTGAAGATTCTATAAAAAACGGCTTTTAAGTTTCAAATTTAGTTTTCGTGTGGTCGCGTTTTTAATTCAAACTTTATCGGATAATTTGTATCGAGCTTCGGCGTAAGCAGCCATAAATCGTAATGCCCGATGCGGCGGCAAAGCTGTTTCGTTTCGAGATAACTGACGCTGAAAAGATAATTTTTATTTTCCGAATCCTGCACGATTTTATATTCCAAACCCGCCGGACGATCGCAATAATCGCTCGTGATTCCCATTCCGATCAGCGAATTTTTTTCAAAATCTATCTTTTCCAAGTTTTGCAGACACCATTCGAGGCTTGCATCTTTACGAAGTGCTTTCAAAAATTCGTTTTGCGTTTTGATCGCAAATTGTCCGTTTGAAAAAGTTTGAATACAGCCTTTCAAATCGAACGGCTTTGATTCGACATTCTGTATCGATTTGATAAAAGGCTTTACGTCGTTGACGTTCCATTCGTTGTACATTCGTTCGATGGTTTTTTCGACAAATTCGACCGTGTAATCCGGTTTTAATTTATCAACCACAAGCCAGCCTTGATGATTTCCCGCCGCACGGCATCCGCCATTTGTTTTTTCCACTTTAACGAAATATTTTTTCGCCTCGTCACTACGAAAAACTTTTGCGTGCGCCTGCAAATGACAATCGCCGCGCGCCCGAAAAGAGATCAGCGATTCGGTTTCAAAATCAACATTCAAAAGAGTTTCTAATCCCGAACATTGTTTCTGCGAGATTATTTTGTCGAAATCGGTTTCTGAAATTACCCCGTTTTCAGCCGTGCAGTAAAATTCTTTTCCGCCCGAACTTCGCAAGATTTGAACGTCGATTTCGGTCGGTTTGGTTTGTGAATAAACTGCGAATGATGCCGAAAATAATAAAAACGCAGAGAAAATTTGAAATAAACGAAATTTCATAGTTTCAAAACAAAAAGAAAAGCGAAGTTTGTAGCTTCGCCTTTCTTGAATTTAAATAAGTTATTTGCCGCCGTTGACAACGTATTTCAGAACGTATTGACGAAGTTTTGCGCGGTTTGCTTTGAAATAATCCGCATAATCGTCGGCGATTCCTTGATCGGTCAGTGCAAGCAGAATATATGCTTCGAGAAATCCTTCCTGATCGAGCTTGGCAATCGTTTCGATTTGCGGATTTTTATTTTTGCCTTTAAAAGTTTTTGCCATTGTAACGACATTGCGAAGTGCTTCGGCTTCTTCCTGAAGACTGTGACGATAAGTTTTTTCCGACGGAAAAGTTTTGGCAAATTTTGTATCGCGCCAATCATTACGCACCGTTGTATAGCCGATCCAAGCCATCGAACCGTCGTCGGCAAGCGGATTGACATTGATCGTAGTCTTCATTTTTCCGTCTGCGCCAACTTCTGTTTTCGGAACATCGATGCGCGGATGTGCGAGCTTCGTATTCGTTGCTTGTCCCCATTGAAGCATTCCATTCAAGGAGAAACGGCTGAACGGATCGCAGATAAAAGCTTCGATATAACGATCGCGCGCGAGATCGTATTTTTGCTGACGCATCAAAGGCGTTGCCGAATAACGATAAGCTGTTTCACGGTCGGGATTGATTGTGATGGCTTTTTGATACCATATTTCGGCATTCGCAAAATCTTCTTTACGGACAAACATATCGCCTGTAAAAAGTGCGGCTTCGTAGATTTTAGGATCGAGCTTGAAGGCTTTTTGATAGGCGGCAAGCGCAGCGTCTATTTGTCCTTCGGTAAAGGCTTTTTCGCCGTCTTCCATTAATTTATTGGCTTCTTCATTATCGGAAAATCCCTTCGGTTCGCTGCCGTCTGGCGGAATCGATTGAATAAAAGCCAACACAATATTATCGTTTTTTCCTAAATCTCTGGATTTGATAAATTCATTTCTGGCGCGGACTTTTAAGGCTTTTTTTTCTTCCTTGTCGGCTGTATTGATCGCTTTTCCAAGCAATGCGAAGCCAAGATAAAAATGCGAATTGGCATCTTTCGGCTCGGCAGCGACAATTTTTTCCAGCAACGGAAGTGCTTCGACAACTTTATCTTGGTCGAGCAAAACGGCAACTTTTGCTTTCAAAGTTTCAAGGTCTTCGTTTTGAGCTTTGACCGTATTTGAAAAAGTAAGCACGGAAATCAGTAAAAAAACGAGTAAAAAATAACCGCTCACACGATCGGAAAAGGTCTGAGTAAATTTCATAGAATCTCCTTTAATTTTGTTTTGTACAGATCGAAGTTTTAACCTATGATGCCGCAACTTTCGATAAAGTTTCAGCCGCCCTAAAAATTATTTTGCTTTGAAATTTCGTTTCGGAAAAGATTTTCTTGGCGGTTCGATCGTTTGATGTTTGAATTTTGCGGCGAAAAGAAATCTTTGCTCGGAAAGCGGCATCAGTTTTGAAGAAAATCTGAGCTTTTCTTTTTCCAACGCTTCGCGCAAATTATTACCGCCGAAAAATAATAGATCGGCTTTGCCCGACCATTTGAGGATTTTCGGTAATTTGTCGGTAAATTTGTCGAGCGCGCGGCAGGTCACATAAAAAATATTGGGTTTTTCGGTTTCTTCAAACTGTTTGTTGACGATTCTGACGCGGTTTGCCAAATTTAATGTTTCGACGGCTTCTTCCAAGAATTTAACTTTTTTCGGTTTCGATTCGATAAGCATTCCGTAGAGGTCTTCGCGCGCGATCAAGCAAGGCATCGAAGGAAAACCCGCGCCGGTTCCGATGTCGGCAAAACGCGCGTTTTTCGGCAGATATTGAAGTAAAGTTAAAGATTCGAGAATGTGGCGCGTCGCAAATTCTTCGGCGGAAGAAGATGCGACAAGGTGCAGAATTTCGTTGTGTTTTTGAATCAATTCGTAATAATCGGCAAGCTTTTCGACGATTTCATCCGAAAGATTCACACCGAAAAGAGCCTGATTTTTTTTAATTGATTCGATAAATTCTGAACGCACTTTTGTAAAATTGTCCGGCGAACTTTAGTTTGCCGATTCGCCGTGAAATGACAAATTGAAGTTTGTCAAACATTTGAAAAAGTAAAAAGGACGAGGAAATTCATCCCTCATCCCTCAACTTTCATCCTTAAAATTTGGTGCGGACGAATGGAATCGAACCATCACGAGCTTAAGCCCACAGGCTTCTGAGACCTGCGCGTCTACCAGTTCCGCCACGTCCGCGTCGGAATTTCGATAATACGAATTTAGCGCAGAAAATTCAAGGCAGACGAACTTTTTTGTTTTTTTATCTACAGATGAACACGGCTGAGAAAAATATTTTGCCTGCGAAAGAAACGAAAAGCACGAAATTAAAAACAAAAACTATTTAATAGATTTCCTACTTTCGTTTCTTTCGTTCATTTCGCAGGCAAATCCTTTAAAAATCTTCTTTTTATCTGTGTCCATCTGTGTTTATCTGCGGTTAATTCTCAAAAAAGACTGACGGATTTGTTATATTTGAAGATATGCAAGACGTTTTGCGTGAAAATTTAGCCGAAATAAATCGTAAAATCGCCGAAACTGCAAAGAGAGCGGGAAGAAACGCGGACGAGATAAAACTTGTCGCAGTTTCCAAAACTCATCCGAGCGCAGTTTTGCGCGAAGCGATCGCGGCGGGCGCGGCGATTTTGGGTGAAAATAAAGTTCAGGAAGCCGAAGGAAAGATCGATGAAATCGGGCGCGGTGCGGCGGAATGGCATCTGATCGGGCATTTGCAATCGAATAAGGCACGCAAAGCAGTAAAACTTTTCGACTTGATTCATACGCTCGATTCGGTCGAACTTGCCGATCGGCTCGAACGTATTTGTAAAGAGGAAAATTGCGCGGAATTGTCGGTTTTGATTCAAGTTGACTTGGCAAATGAAGCGACAAAAAACGGCATCGAAGTTGAAGAATTGCCGAAACTCGCGGAATTCGTGCGCGATTGCGAATGTCTTAAGTTGAAAGGTTTGATGACGATTCCGCCGTTTTTTGAAGATGTTGAAAAGGTTCGCCCGTTTTTTAGAAAATTGCGAGAACTGCGTGACGAATTCGTGCCGAACGGCGAACTTTCGATGGGAATGAGTCACGATTTCGAGGTTGCGATCGAAGAAGGCGCAACGCTCGTGCGTGTCGGGACGGCGATCTTCGGCGAAAGAAATTACAAAGTTTCGAGTTTCTAGTTTCGGGTTTCAAGTTGGTTTAGGTTAATCAACTTGAAACTTGAAACCAGAAACCTGAAACCAGAAACTTAAATTATTATGCTTGGACAGTTAGTTTTTCCGGTCATTCAAGGTTTCATCGCGTTTGTCGTGATGATCGTGATTTTATTGATGGTTTTGCGTCTGATCTTTAATTATACCGACCCGAATCCGTTCGGCGCGATCGGCAGATTTGCGTTCAAATTAAAGAGATTTACCGACCGCATCGTGCATCCGGCGGCGGTCGTTCTCGCACAATTTCGCATCGATACGCGCCTCGCGCCGTTTATTACGATTCTGGTTGCGTGTGTGATCGGCTATTTCACTTTACAGCTTTTCGGCGGCGTTCTCGGAATGATCGACGGCATCACGGAAGGCGTCAGACGCGCCAGCATTACGCTGGTCGTCGGCTATCTTTTAGTCGGATTTTTGACGATCTACTCGCTTTTGATCGTGATTCGCATCGTTTTTTCGTGGGTGTTGGGTTTTACGAATCCCGTGATGCGCTTTTTGCGAAAAATCACCGATCCGATTCTCGAACCTTTTCGCAGAATGATTCCGCCGCTCGGCGTGTTCGATATTTCGGCAATCATCGTTTTATTATTGCTCAATTTTCTAAAAATCGCCGTTGCCGCAGTTTTGTTGGGATAAGAACTCGGAACGCGGATCGGGCGGATTAGGCGGATATTTTATAAAATCAGATCAAAATTATTTTATGAAACCACAGATGTTCACGGATGCACACGGATAAAGTCAGAAGAAATATCGGTGTTTATCTGTGAAAATCTGTGGTTTCATTCTAATTGAAAAATCTGTGACATTAAAAATAACGGAAAAGGACGATTCGATAATTTTCAGCGTACGCGTCGTGCCGCGTGCGTCGAAAAGCGAGATCGTCGGCGAAATGGACGGCGCATTGAAAGTTCGTATCGCTTCGCCGCCCGTTGACGGCGCGGCAAATGCTGAAATAATTAAGCTTTTCGCAAAAACTTTCGGCGTTTCAAAATCCGAGATCGAGATTATCGGCGGACAAACTTCAAAGTCCAAACAGATAAAAGCACACGGCGTAAAGGCTGAAAAACTGCAAAATTTGGCGTGAAATTTTTGAAGAATTTACGTTTTCCGACGACGAAAGCCAAACCGAAGATCAGCAATGCCGAAAGCGTTTGGCAAAGCATTAAAAGTAAAAATGTCGAGCTTTCCAAAATCAGCCGAAAGCGAATCGTTTCGTCAAAACAAAGCGCGTCAGCCGTTAAAAATAAAGTGCATAAAAGCAAAATCGTCGTATCTCTTTTCATTGTTTTTGCTTTATTAAATCGCACAAAAATGAATTCGCCGTGAAGAAAGGTTAAAATAAATGTAAATTTGCGCGTTTGGCGAAAGAAAAAAACGCGTGATATATTCAAGTTTTTCAATACTAATTCAATCTAAAATAAAGGTAAGTTTTAAAAATGTCAGGACATTCCAAGTGGCACACAATTAAACACAAAAAAGGCGCGTTAGATGCCAAACGCGGAAAGATTTTCACTAAGTTGATCAAAGAAATCACGGTCGCGGCGCGAACCGGCGGCAGCGGCGATGTCGAAGCAAATGCGCGTTTGCGTAAGGTCGTCAACGATGCGAAAGGCGTGAATATGCCGAACGACACGATCGACCGCGCGATTAAACGCGGAACGGGCGAACTCGAAGGCGTTAATTACGACGAGATCACGTATGAAGGCTACGGCATCGGCGGCGTGGCGGTTTTGGTCGAAACGATGACCGACAACCGCAATCGAACCGTTGCCGAAATCCGCCATCTTTTCTCGAAAAACGGCGGAAATCTCGGCGAAGCCGGTTCGGTCGCGTGGATGTTCGACAAAAAAGGCTACATCGTCGTCGATAAAGAAGCCAAATCGGAAGACGAACTTTTTGAAATCGTCATCGAAGCCGGTGCCGACGATATGCAGGACGAAGGCGATGTTTTCGAAATTTACACCGCGCCCGACAGTTTCGATGCCGTTTTAGATGCCGTGAAAGCCGCCGGAATCGAACCGCAAGCCGCCGAAATTTCGATGATTCCGCAAAATTACATCGCGCTGACCGGCGACGATGCGAAGAAAATGATGAAACTTTACGACGCGCTCGACGACAACGACGACGTGCAGAAAGTTTACGCAAACTTCGACATTGACGAATCCGAGATGGAATAGTTTTTTGTAGTTCGAGTCAAGAATAAAGGCGAAACGAAAAGATTTTCGAGCTTAACGAAGTCTTTTCGTTTCGCTTTTTTTATTTTTTCAGTTTGATTTTTTCGCGTTTGAAACCGAAAACTTTTAATTAACGTATATAAATACAAACAAATTCAGCGGTTTTTGCGATTCGGAAAGACGATCGCCGAACCGAAATCTATTTTGCCAAATTAAAATTTAAGGAGTTTACGATGTCAATAAAGCGATTTTTCGTTTTGTTTCTATTGCTGACTTTTGCGATGTCAACAAACACGTTAGCACAAAAAAGCGGACAAATTCCGCCGATCAAATATCAGGAATTCAAACTGAAAAACGGTCTGCGTGTGATCTTGCACGAAGATCATTCAACGCCGATCGCCGCCGTCAATCTTTGGTATCACGTCGGCTCGAAAAACGAAGTCGTCGGGCGCACCGGTTTCGCGCATCTTTTCGAACATATGATGTTTCAAGGTTCGAAAAATTACAACGACGATTATTTCAAGCCTTTGCAGGAAGCCGGCGCGAACATCAACGGTTCGACCAATGCCGACCGCACGAATTATTACGAAGTCGTGCCGTCGAATTTTTTGGAACTCGCGCTCTTTATGGAAGCTGACCGTCTCGGCGGTTTGCTCGATGCGATGACGCTCGAAAAGCTTAATAATCAGCGCGATGTCGTGAAAAACGAACGCCGCCAGCGTTATGATAATCAGCCTTACGGAACGGCTTTTGAAAAAATCTCGGAAATTATGTATCCGCAAGGTCATCCGTATAATTGGACGACGATCGGTTCGCTCGAAGATTTGAGCGCGGCTTCGCTCGACGACGTGAAAGCGTTTTTTCGCCAATATTATGTGCCGAACAACACGACTTTGGTGATCGCGGGCGACATCGATCCGAAACAAACAAAGAAGTGGGCTGAAAAATATTTCGGCACGATTCCGACGGGCGGCGCGATTACGCGACCGAATCCGCCGATGCCGAAACTCGAAGGCGAAATCCGCAAATCTTTTGAAGATTCCGTTCAGCTTCCGCGTCTTTATATGGTTTGGCATTCCGTTGCGCAGGGAAATGCGGACGAACCCGCGCTCGATATTCTCGGCAGAATCTTGTCGAGTGGTCGCGGTTCGCGTTTGCAAAGCAATCTGATCTACGGAAAACAACTTTCGCAGGATGCCGGAGCGTTTCATTCGACACGCGAAATTGCCGGACAATTTCAAATTTCTTCAACGGCACGTCCGCAAAAATCTTTGGATGAAATCGAAAAGGAAATAAACGCCGAGATCGAACGCATCAAAAAAGAACCGCCGACGACTGAAGAGATCGAACGTGCGTATAATGCGATCGAATCGCAAACCGTTTTCGGTCTGCAAACCGTTCTCGGAAAAGCCGATTCGTTAAATTCGAACGCAACGTTTTTCGGTAAACCCGATCTTTTTCAATCCGAGCTCGACAAATACCGCAAAGTTACGCCTGCCGACGTTCAGCGCGTGGCAAACACTTATCTGACGAATAATCGTCTGGTGATGAGTTTTGTTCCGCGCAAAGAAAAAGCGGCTTCGCAAAGAAATTCGGCGGCAAATCAACCGACTTCGACCGAAGCGAAAAAGACGGAAGACAAAAAAGATTACTCGGCAAATCTGCCGAAACCGCAAGCCGATCCGAAATTTAATCTGCCTTCGATCGACAAAAAGAAACTTTCGAACGGTTTGAATGTTTGGTTTGTTCAGCAAAAAGAACTTCCGATCGTTTCGATGAATTTGGTTTTGAATGCAGGCGGCGCGGCTGATCCGCAAGACCGCGCGGCTTTGTCTTCGTTTACGGCTTCACTTTTGAATTCGGGAACGAAAACGCGTTCGGCGGTCGAAATTGCGAACCAGCTTCAATCCATCGGCGCGAATGTAAATGCGGGTTCGGGTTGGGATTCGGCAAATGTTTCGATGCAGACTTTGACGCGAAATCTCGACAAAGCATTGGATATTTACGCCGACGTGATCAAAAATCCCACGTTTCCGGCTGACGAATTGGAAAATATACGTCGTCGCGCATTGGTCGGATTTATTCAACGCAAAGATAATCCGAACGCGATTTCGGGCGTGGTTTACAGCAAATTGCTTTACGGCAAAGATCATCCATACGGAAAATCTTTGACGGGAAGCGAAGATTCAGTCAAAGCATTGACCAAAGCCGAGATCGAAAAATTTTATGCGACTTATTATCGTCCGAACAATGCGACCTTGATCGTCGTCGGCGATGCCGATTCGAAAACGCTTTTGCCGAAACTCGAAACTGCTTTTGCCGATTGGAAAGCGGCAGAAGTTCCGAATATGCAAACGCCGAACGCGGCAAAATTCGACAAACCGGGAATTTATGTCGTTGACAAACCCGGCGCGGCGCAATCGGTCGTGACGATCGGACAAGTCGGCGTTTCGCGTGAAAATCCCGATTTCTTCCCGCTGCAAGTGATGAATTCAATCCTCGGCGGACAGTTTTCGGCGCGTGTCAATATGAATTTGCGCGAAGACAAAGGCTACACTTACGGTGCGCGAACGGCTTGGAGTTTCCGCAAAGGCGCAGGACCTTTCGAGGCTTCGGCTGACGTTCAAACGGCTGTCACGAAAGAATCCGTTCAGGAATTTATGAAGGAATTGAACGGCATTCGCGGCGCGATTCCCGTCACGCAAGCCGAACTCGATTACAACAAACAAAGTCTGATTCGCCGTTATCCCGCAGGTTTTGAAACCGTCGGACAGATTTCGGGACAGCTTGCCAATCTCGTCACATACGGTTTGCCAGATTCGTATTTCAACGATTACATTGCCAACATTCAAAAAGTAACCGTGGAAGACGTAAATCGTGTCGCCAACAAATATTTAACGCCCGATCAAATGGCGATTTTAATTGTCGGCGACAAATCCGTGATCGAACCCAAACTTAAAGAAATTCAAGGTTGGGGCAACTCGATTCGCCAACTCGACGCGGAAGGAAATCCGGTCGAATAAGAGATAAATAGCCGCAAAAAGGCGCAAAAAGCGCAAAAAAAGAGTGAATAAGATTTTTTTATTCACTCTTTTTTAATTGGTATAAAGTTATATTTTGTGCTTTTTGTGCCTTTTTGCGGCTATCAAAATCAGCTCGCTATCGCCTGAATTTCTTGAAGCACGGGCGGATCGAAACCGAAATGTTTGTAAGCGGCGGCGGTGCAAACTCTGCCGCGCGGCGTTCGATTTAGAAAACCGATCTGAATCAAATAAGGCTCGATCATTTCTTCGATAGATTCGCGGTCTTCGCTGATCGAAGCCGCAATCGTTCCGACTCCGACCGGACCGCCGTCGAATTTTTCGATGATCGTCATCAGAAGTTTTCTATCGACTTCATCAAGCCCGAAACGATCAACTTCCATCGAATCCAAAGCTTTTTGCGCGATTCCGCCCGTAATTCTACCGTCGCCCAAAACTTCCGCGTAATCACGAACGCGTCTGAGAAGTCTGTTTGCAATTCGCGGAGTTCCACGCGCACGTCTCGCTAATTCGGTTGCGCCCGAAGATTCGATCTCGACATTCAAAATCTCCGCCGAACGATGCACGATGATTTCCAAATCCTTGCGCGGATAAAAATCCAAATGATTGACGATACCGAAACGTCCGCGAAGCGGCGCGGAAACCATTCCGGCGCGTGTCGTTGCACCGACCAGCGTGAATTTCGGCAAATCCAATTTCAAAGTTCGCGCCGCCGTTCCTTGTCCGATGACGAGATCGAGTTGAAAATCTTCCATCGCCGGATAAAGAATTTCCTCGATCTGCGGACGCAGACGATGAATTTCGTCAATAAAAAGCACATCGCCTTCTTCGAGATTCGTCAAAATCGCCGCGAGATCACCCGATTTTTCGACCGCCGGCGCGTGAACAGTTTTCAAATTCGCGCCGAGTTCGTTGGCGACGATGACCGCTAAACTCGTTTTTCCCAATCCCGGCGGTCCGAAAAGCAAAACGTGATCCAACGCCTCGCCACGACGCAGCGCCGCTTTCAGAAAAATTCGTAAATTATTGATTATTTTCGCTTGTCCAATGTATTCGTCAAGCGATTTCGGACGCAGACTTTGTTCGGCATTAACATCTTCGAGCGTTGCTTGTCCGATTGTTAAAGTGTTACTTCTCACAGGACTTTCGACTAATTCTAAACCCATTGATTACCTCGTATTTTTAAGAAAATGTAGGTTTAGAGGCGGGCTAATGCC
>DAITPE010000022.1:0-20024 GCA_036833775.1 Pyrinomonadaceae bacterium
TTCGCCTGCTTCGATTCCGTCGAACATAAAATTGCCGAACGAACCTGTCTGCGCTTTCCGCGTGTTTCCGTTTCCATCCGTTAAATAAACGATCGCGTTTCTGAGTCCTGCGCCTTCTGTCGTCAAGACACGTCCGCTTATCGAAACATTCGCGGCGGTTGGCGTGAGTGCGCCGAATTCGACTGCGCCGATGTCGGTGTTTAAGGCTTGCGGAGCAAATGCGCCGCCGTCGAATTGGCGGGTTGCGCCGCGTTGATCGGTCAAAAGCGGAAAGCCGACGGACGGCGTACAGGTATTGTTGAAAACACAGTTGTTTCCCGCATCGATCGCCGGACTGCCGGTCAGCGGAATGTGCGTCAAAGTTCTCCCGCCGTTGTTTGCAAGAGTGCCGAGCATCGGATCGATCTGATTGCCCGCGCCGGTTTCGCCGACCTTATCGCCGTTCGTGTTGTTGGCAAATCCGGTTGCCGTGCCGCGATTGCCGATAATGTTATTGCCTGTTGAAACGAATGTACCGAAAATATCCGGCACGGCGGCATTATTCCGGTTGCCGGCGACGATCGTGTTGAGAACGGTGAAAACATTGGTGCCGAATCGGTACAAACCGCCCGCCGCATCGCCGCCCGCCGCACCGTTGTTGTCGGTGATGGTCGAGTTGACGATGTATGTTATGCCGTTGCTCCAAACTCCGCCCGTGCCGGGCGCGACGGTGGACGAATTGCCGGAGACGGTTGAATTGATCAAATTCATCGTTGCGCCGTTGTCGATCCCGCCCGCGCCGTTTGAGCCGGAAGATGTCGAATTATTTGAGATCGTGCTGCCGATAATCGTTAAAATTCCCGCATCGGTGCGAATACCGCCGCCGAACGAAGACGAGCGGTTGCCGGAAACGACGCAGCCGGTCAATGTCAGATTGCCTGTCGAAAAAATTCCGCCGCCCGACCCGCCCGCGTTGCCGCCGGAGATGGTTATTCCGCTAATGCCGACCGTGCCGCCCGTAATATTGAAAACGCGGCTGGTTGCAGAAAACGCGCGCGCGTTTTGCACGGTCAGGACATTTGCGCCGGGACCTGTGATGTTGATATTGGAATTTATCGTCATTTGTCCGGCAGCCGATGAGATCGAAGTAATGCCGGACGCAAAGTTGACCACGTCGTTGCCCGCCAGCGCGTTGGATTCGGTAATCGCCGCGCGCAGGGTGCAGATGCCGTTGCCCGCCGCCGTTTCGCAAACGCCGTTGCCCGCCCCCGCATCATCTGCATCGCCGTTATTATTGACCGTAAACGAAGCCGCGTGCAGATTCGCCGCCGCCAGAAAAAGAAACAAAAATACCGTTAGAAAAATTGCCTGTTGCTTTAATTTTATCGTCATTAATTGAACTCTTGTAGTTGTTTGATATTAGATATTCCGCGCTCCGCCGTCTTCCCGCGCTCTTTCGGCGGCATTCGTGCAAAGCATCGCGGACATTTTTATTTTTTCTATTTTACACACAGCCGACATTTCGGCAATCGGCAATCGCGGATAACTGATAACTGATAACGGATAACGGATAACGGATAAATGATAAATGATAAATGAAAACGGATAACGAAAAGCCTTTCACTATCCGTTATCCGTTATCCGTTATCACTTAAAAACTATCCGTTATCCGTTATCACTTAAAAACTATCCGTTATTCGGCGGAGTCGGCGGCGGTTCGGGTTTGGCGCGTTTTTCGATCTTGCAGGCGGCATTCCATTCGCCGATCAGACCTTCGTCGCCGAGATCGTCGAGAATATTATCAAACCCGATTAAAATAGTCATTAAATAGACTTCCCAAAATGTGGATTTCCATATAGATGAATACACGCCCAAGCTCCAGGGTTTTTGTTTTGTTCATAAACTTCATTATTTGCAATATAAACTGCGTCGGAAATCGTTTTGCCTTCTTGTATTGCAGAAAAGAAACTTGGCAGCCAAATCGGCGGGATGTCAACGTGTAATGACCAAAAAGGAGCAATAACAGCTTGATAACCGTTTGTCAGAAAGTTGTTCACTAATGATAGTACTTGTTGCCTAAACAATGCTTTTTCCATCGAACCAGAATGACAAACTAAAAGGATTAATATTTTTCCTTCCCCAATCATACGTTCGATTTTTGTCACTGCCTTATCTGCATTCAAAAAGAGTGAATTAAAAGAAGCAATATTCTTAGCACCATGGGCTGAAATTATATTTATCTCACTAGATAATGGTTTTTCTGGAAGAGTAGTATGAGTAACATTAATATCAAATGTTTCAAGTTTATCCTCTAATTTCGACCACAAAAGATTTAGTGTAAAATCTCCTTCTTCCGTTGGTATCCACATTTCACAAGTAAATTTCTCATTGAGATTAATTTTCTCTTTTTGATTTTCAATAAACCACTCTGTTGATGGTAAACATGCAATTGCTTTTCGACGGGATATAAATTCGCCTTTTTCATCAAGAATTAAATTGTGTGGCATCCCACTAATTTCCATATCTTTCACGATAAGTAATCTTGACGAATTTTTATTTGGAATCCTAGAAAAACTTAGTATATTTTTAATCCGCTCTGAATCAATTATTTGATCTTCTTCTAGATATTGTTCAATCTGCCCATGTTTTTTTATGGTTGTATCAAAAGCTAAGTCAATAAAATCTTTTGAAAGCCATTCACTCATTTCTTTCAGATTCCAAGTCTCAGTGATAAATATTTCATGGAAATCATTTTCTTCAAATACTAAGCCATAAATATGATTTTCAGATTCACCTAGCCAAAGTAATTCTTCGTTATCAACCAAATGAATATTCTCTTTTATAAAGTCTGAATAATTTTCATACTGTTCAACTTTAGAAGAATCTATCAATACTGAATCGCTTGCACGAACATATTCTGGATATTCGATTTGATTTTCATTAAATAGCACTAAACTATAATCCGCCTTCAATAGCATTGCTAATAGAAAACAAGTAGTATTTGAGGAGTTGAAACTCAACTTTATCATTTTATCTGCTAAAATAAGTGCAGTACGCGTTTCGCTGACAAAATCAACCGAGTCCCTTGTTTTTGCTAATTTATTTAAAGATTCAATAAAAATATTTTTGAGTATTGGTGAATCTCCATATACAATCGCGCGGATACGGTCTGAATCATCTTTTCCCACAATAGATTCTAAAATTGGTATATATAGGTCTAGTTCCAGTAAGTAAGGATTACCTTTGAAGATAGTATTAAGATTGTAAATTACATTTAACAAAGGAAGTGCCGCATTTTTTCCGTCATTAAAAACAAATTCTCGATTTAAAATCAGATACTCCAAAACATCGGGAATCACGGAAGCATCTTTTACTGAAAATGCCGAGGTAAAATATGTAATTGTAATATTGAATGTATCCTGCTCGTTGAGGTCTAATTTATTTTTCATTTGGTGAAAAATATCAAGTACATCTTCATGAAAACTAATATTTCTATAAAATCTAATTAAACAAAATAGGAATCGTTTTGCGAGTAATTGCGATATAAAGTTATTTTTCCTTATAGTCGCTAAGTGAGCATTGGCATATATTAGGGAATAATTTATATTATTTTGACCTGTGAAAGCGATAAAAAGAATAAAGTAGCCCCATTCAGGTTTATTATCAATCAAACTTGTAAAATAAGATTCCTCTGCAAAATCCCGACAGGCTTGATAATTTTCGGAAAAGTTTAACTTTTCGCACATTACAGCAAGAGTCGCGTAATATAAGTCTGTTCTGTCAATTAGCAAAGCTATTTTTCTGGCAACTACTAAAGACAGCATTATCCCATCTAGTTCCTTAGATTCAGTATTGAAATAACTTTCACCTCCTTTTTGAATTGAAAGAATAATTGCTGAAAATATTTGGAGTAATTTGTCCTCTGGAATATCGGCATTTATAAATATTTCACTGGATAATCTTAAATTGATTCCATAAGTGAAATTGGCTTTTAAAATTTCATCGAAATAGTTTTCGATTTCCGTTCTGTCTTTGATACTATCTAATATTTCCGCAACAGGAAGTAAAGGTAAGCCATTGATAAAAGCTTGCTGTTGTTTAAGTAAAAAGAGTAGCACCGAAAAGAATAAAGTCTTGTATTCATCACTCAGCATGAATAGAAATGCTCTAATTTTTCTTGAGGCAACGTAATCACTTGATGGGAAGTTATCAAAAATTAAAGACAAATTCTTTACAATTTTCATATCAAATGTCTGATTTCTTGTGAGTTGTCTTTGTAAAAATAATTCGTTAGTTTCTTCAAATAGTGTTTCTAATGTCATAAAATTTCTTATTCGTTCTATGCAATTCGATTAATGAGTAAGAATGAGGTTGGCTAAACAGTCAAAACTGTTTAAAGTCTGCCAAATTATACTTCGACAGACTTTAGGTAATTGTAAGTTAATATGCGTTTTTAAGGGGTATTTTCTGGAGGGGTTGTCGGCGGTGGCGGTGTTCCGCGTTTTTCGATCTTGGTTGCGGATTTCCATTCGGCGATTAATCCCGCATCGCCGTTATCTTCGAGCATATTTAAAACGACTGTTTTCTGTGCGCGGCGGTTTTTCTTTAAATTTTTGATTGCGGCTTTTTCGGCGGCGGTCGCCGCGATTCCGCTGCCTTTTCCGCTGTTTTGCTGGGTGCGGGCGGATTCAAAAGCAGTGATTTTAGTTTGTAATATGGTCGCGATCGCTCCGTTTATTCCAAAATCGTTAAACTTCGCGCTGTTTGCCGTGTCCATATCGTTTTGAAACGCGAGCGCGGTGTCTAAAACTTCCTGATTGCTTAAAGTTCCTTTCGGAATCTTGAATTTGTTATCGAATGCAGGGTCTTCTTTTTTGATCGTTTTGGCAGTATCGGCGAGCTTTCGCAGATATTTATAAAGGTCTTCTCTGGCGTTCAGTTTGTCTGCCGTTGCATCGGTTCGCAAACCCGATGCCGAAATACGGTTTGCCGCCGAAGTTTCCAAAACAGCAATGTCCGCCAAAAGCGCGGTATTCAAACTGACTGCCTTTGTATTGGTTTTCAGCAGTTCATTATTTCGTGTAAAGAATTCGGTCATCTTTTGTGCCGAATCAAACTCATCAAATTCAACGTCTGTCATATTTTTTGTCCTCTTTTGTGATTATTTTCAGTAAATTGACGGTTTAAAAGCCGTCTCGGAAAAGAATTTGGTTATCTTAGAAAAGAATTTTGCCGTCTTTCTATAAAACTTGGTTATCTTTTAAACGAACTTCATAATCTTTGTAAAAAACTTGGTCATCTTTACAAGAAACTTGGTCATCTTTGTATAAAACTTAGTTATCTTTTAAATGAACTTGATAATCTTCACTAAAAATTTAGTCATCTTTGAAGAAAACTTACTTGTCTATAAAAAGATTTCGGCAACATTTGCAAAGAATTTGGTCGTCTTTGCATCGTTTTTGGTGTTCTAAGAAATGATTTTGAAGTCCCTGACAAATGTTTTGCCGTGAAGCGACAAAATCTGCAACGTATTAACATCGAAATTATCCGCAAACATTTAAGTTCGATTTGGATAACTCACCGTTTTTATTAGGTTCGAGAGGATTTTAACCTTGTTTTTATTGCCGAGTCAACACTTTTTTTCCGTCCGAAAAGGCGCGGCAAGGCTTATTGTTTGAACGGCAAGAGTTTAAAGCGGAAAATTATTTTTTTACTTGGTAAAAATCCCGTAGGGATGACGGTTAATAGCCCACCGATTGATCGGTGGGTGCGTTCGTGTAGAAAAGCCGAAGTCCCGAATGGGACGGCAGATATTTGTATGAAAAATTATTCTGCCGTCCCGTTCGGGACTTCGATATTTGTTCGTGCATCCCCAACAATAAATTGTTGGGCTATTATCCGCCGTCCCTTGCGGGACTTTTTACGCGCCGCGCATCGTATTTATATTGCGACACATTGTTTTCAACCTTTCGCGTTATTGAAAATCAATTGGTGTTCAATGTTTTATTCGACATCGACTGATTTTTTCAAATGATCGAGATAGCCTTTGGAAGTCCAATACAGATCAGCCCAACCGAAGCCGCAATTCAATCTGTCGGATTCCAGAATCTTTACGAAAAGTTCGATTTCAGATAAATCTTGCGTTTCGTTTTCGATATATTGCAGAAGTTTTTTCGAAAGATACAATCCGAGATACCATTCAAACGCCTGTTTGCTCTGCTGTTGTTCAGGATTTTCGGCTAAATTTTCAAAGTATTTGATTATCCGCCGCGAATGCCGTTCGGCGCGTTCGTGAAATGGCTCGTTTTCACCCTGATTTTCGTGTTTGATTTCTTCCATTACCCTTTCGCGGCTTCGATTATTGCTTCGACCGCCTGCGGATTTTCGAGCGCGGACAGGTCGCCTGCGTCCTCGCCTAAATACGCCGAACGGATGACGCGGCGCATCACTTTCGCGTTGCGCGTTTTCGGAAGCGCGGGAACGAAAATTATCTTCGACGGCGCAAGCGGCTTGCCCATATCCTTTGCGACAAGCTCTTTGAGTTCGGTGCGAAGCTCGAAAAGCGAAGTTTCTTCACCGTTCAAGACGCAGAAAGCGACCATCGCAGTTCCTTTTATCTCGTCGGGAACGCCGATGACTGCCGCTTCATTTACCCACGGATGCGCGACCAGCAAACTTTCGACCTCGGCAGGTCCGACGCGTTTCCCTGCAACCTTTAAAGTGTCGTCGGAGCGTCCCAAAATATAAAAATGCCCGTCCGCGTCCTGCAATGCCCAATCGCCGTGAACCCAGATGTTGTCGAAACGATTCCAATACGTTTCCAGATAGCGTTCGGATTCGTTCCAGAAGCCGCGCGCCATCCCGATCCAAGGTTTGCGGATGGATAATTCGCCGACTTTACCTTTTTCGACTTGGTTGCCTTGCTCGTCGAGAATCGCAACGTCAATCCCGAGACACGGTGCAGGGAACGAACAAGGTTTGATCGGCAGCAGCGGATTGCCCATCAGGATTCCGCCCGAAATTTCAGTGCCGCCCGAATAGTTGATAATGGGAAGTTCCGAATTGCCGACCGTTTCAAAGAGCCACCACCACGGCGCGGGATTCCAAGGCTCGCCCGTCGAAGCAAACGCACGAAGCGACGAAAGATCGTGACGCTTCGGCAGATCGTCGCCTTTGGTCGCAAGCGAGCGCACAAGCGTCGGCGAGATTCCGAGTATCTCGACGCGATGCTTCGCACAAAATTCCCACATCCGGTCAGCGTGCGGATAATCGGGCGCACCGTCGTAAATGCAGATCGTCGCGCCGTTTATCAACGCGCCGTAGATCAGCCAAGGTCCCATCATCCAACCGATGTCCGTTACCCAAGAAATCCGCGTCCCGACACCGACATCCGTCCCGAAAGCCATATCTTGCGCCGCCTTGACCGGAAACCCGCAATGCGTGTGCGCGATCCCCTTCGGCTTGCCCGTCGTGCCCGAAGTGTAAAGAATAATCAAAGGGTCTTCGGCAAGCGTCGGTTCGGAATGCGCGGAGTTTCCGACACCTTTTTCTAAAAGATTTGCCCAAGTGAAAACCTGCGGAATGTTTTTGTAGCCCGTCGGCTCGGTTTTCGTATCGTATATCCCGAATGAAATACTGCCCATGCCGTTTCCTTCTTTGTCTGTGTGAACAACTTCCATCTGAAATTGCGCCATCACTTCGGGCGGAACTTGCTTTGAATCCAAATCCTTAAAAAATTCTTCTCGCGCGGCGCGGCTTTCTTCCTCTTTTTTTTGCTTGTATGCCGCTTTTTCTTCGTCGGTTAGTTTTTCATATTCCTCGAAACTCTTTTTAGCCTGTTCGCGTTGTTCTTCGGGCGTGTATTTTCGGCGTTTCGCCTGAACGATGAAAAGTTTTTTGATCGTCGGAGCTTGCGCGGCGGCTTCGACTGCGGTGAGAAACGCATTGACGGGTTTTCCGCGCCGAGGGAAGCTCTGCGTCGTAAAAATCGCCTTTGCCCCGACCGCATTCATACGGCTTGCGATCGCGTCAACGCCGTAACCGCTGAAAACGGGAATCGCAATTGCGCCGATGCGCCCGATCGCAAGAAGCAAAATGACCGTTTCGGGAATCATCGGCAAATGGATGCCGATCGCATCGCCTTTTGCAAAGCCCTCGGCACGAAGCCCGGCGGCGCAAAGTTCGACTTTTTCGAGCAATTCCGTGTAAGTAAAAGTCTCCGTATTGCCTTCTTCGCCTTCCCAGATGATCGCGGGCTGATTTGCCGTCGTTTCATCCTTCGCCCAGCGGTCAATGCACATCTCGGTAATGTTCAGACCGCCGTTCGCGCACCATTTCGCCCACTCGATGCCGTCCGAAGTGTCAAGGAGCTTCGTGTAAGGCGGATTGAATTCGATCTTGAGAAACTCAAGCACGTTTTTCGTAAACTCTTCGACATTTTCGATCGACTTTGCATAAACTTCATCGAAATTCGCCGCGCCCGTCTGCCGCATAAACTTCGTCAATTGCGCTCTTTCGATAACTTCGGGCGATGGTTCCCACGCCACGGCTTGTGCTTCAAAGGTATGTTGTTCGTTCATATCGTTTTGAAGAATATTTTAACGCAAAGACGCGAAGACGTTTAAGACGCAAAGATAATTAGCAAGTATTTTTATAACTTTGCGCCTTTGCGCCTTTGCGTTAAGACATAATTTCCAAGCATAATTTATTATAATCGTTACATCAAAGAACCGTATGGCTGAGAAACCTGTCGAAATCAAACTTCCCGCAAATCTTTTTGAAGGCAAAACCGCGATCGTGACGGGCGCGTCGCGCGGTGTCGGTCGCGCAACCGCTCTGCGGCTCGCCGAAGCAGGCGCGAACGTCGTCGTAAACTACTTGCGCGAAGAAGAAAAGGCAAACAACGTCGTCGCGTTATGCAAGGAAAAAGGCGTGGACGCAATTGCTGTTCAAGGCGATGTTTCCGAATGGCTCGACGCACAAAATCTCGCGCAAAAAGCAGTCGAAAAATTCGGCAGGATCGATCTTTTAGTTCTCAACGCAGGAATTTGGGAAGGCGCGCCGATCGAGGAAATGAGCGAGGAAACGTGGAACAAGGTTTTGAACACGAATCTGAAAGCCGCGTGGGCAATGACGAAAGCGTGTGTTCCGTCGATGAAGAAACAGCCGAGCGGCGCGATCGTTTTGGTGTCGTCCACCGCAGGTCAGCGCGGCGAGGCGAACTATTCGAACTACGCCGCGTCGAAAGGCGGACAAATTTCGTTTACAAAAGCATTGGCAAGTGAACTCTGCCCGAAAATCCGCGTCAACTGCGTCGCGCCCGGTTGGATCGAAACCGCAATGGTGCGTCCCGTTTTCGAAGACGAAGAATACAAACAAAAGGTTTTAAGCACGATCCCTCTGCACCGAATGGCGGCGACCGACGACGTTGCGCTTTCGATCTGCTTTTTACTTTCCGATTGGTCGCGCCACACGACCGGAGAGATTCTCAACATCAACGGCGGCGCGGTTTTGTGTGGTTGAATAAAATATATGCAAACTCCTGCTCTCATCTATGCAGATTTTATGAAGACAGACCCCAAAGGTCGTTTGGTTTTGATTTGTCGCGGCACAATGCAGGATTTAGAAAAACACAATATAGAGTTTGTAGAAGGAAATAAATACATTTTCTATAATGACGATGAAGATAATGAAGGCAACCGCGATGATTTAGTCGTCGAAGGAATCGCTCAATACGATACGCAAAAGAACCGTTGGACTGCTGTAATCAATTGGAACGAAATCAAGAATATTTCCGAACTTTCCGTGGAAGAAAAGAAGCGTCTGAAACTTGTATAGCTCATTAATTTGCTACTTTTCCCGCAATCATTTCCATATTCGGCTCATTTAAAGGCAGATCGACGATCATCGGGCGGTGATCTGAAATGCGGTCGTCGATGGATTCGTTGATTTGCGTCAAAGTGCGTCCGAAATGCGGCGCGAATTGATAAGATTCCTTTTCGTCGCGCGGGTCTTTGAGGTTTGCGGGTTTGATAAATATCCAATCGAGTTTGTATTTGCCGATCACGTAGATCGGGCGTTTGACCTGATAGGTCGTGATGAAACCTTTGCCGCCGCGCTGGTTTGAATTGGCAAGAGTTTTGCTTTTCTCATCGGTCGAGCGCATTTTGTCGCCGCGAAAATCGAATGCACCGCCGTCTTCAAAACGAAACTTTTCGATCAGCGAAAAGAATTTTTTACTGCTGTTCGGCGAAAGATACGGAATACTCCGAACGGTCGGATCGTTCATCGTGCGCCCGAAAGAAACGCCGCCCATCACGGTATCTTCGACCATTCCGAAACCGAGCGCGTATTGAATTCCCTTTTTCAACCAATAATGCGGATTGCCGAAACGCTTAAGCATTTCGCGCCGCAAAGATGTCGGTGTCAGATCGGAACCCGAAGTGTTCATATCGCCCGCTAAAATCACGGGATTCGCGATCGGTTTAATGGTTTCGAGCAATTCCTCCATCTGTTTGACGCGATTTTTCGAGATCGTTCGGTTTTCCAAATGCGTCGCCGCGATCGTCACGCGACCGCTCGGCAGGCGTTCGTCAACGATGTCCGCCAAAAGCGTCGTGCGTCCGCCGCGCCGAACTTCGCGCATCGCATTTTCGAGAAAAACTTTCTTGACGACGTTTCGCTTTCCTTTTTCCAGCCAGCTCGCGCCGTTCTTTTCGTTCAAATACCAATCGTAAGGCTGAAATTTGTATGGAATCAGACGCACGTTTTCGAGCGGAAAACGGCTCAAAACCGCGATTCCGTGCAAACCTTTGTAGCGCGTTTTGTCAACTTTGATAAATTCTGCGAGTTCTCTTTCCTGCGTGTCTTCGGGCGTTTTTTCGTCGGTCAGATGCACAGGCATCAGTTCGACAAACTGAGTTCCGAAAGCGTAATTCATCTTCAGTTTCTGCGCCAATTCGCCCGCAACATTGCGGTAATCGGTTCGTTTTACGCCGAAATCGACTTCGTTGAAAACGATCACGTCGGCTTCGCGCAAATTTTCGGCTTCATCCAAGATTTCTGCCCGTTCTGCGCTGTTCGGCGGAAACTTTTCCGCGTCGAGCATCGCTTCAAACTTCTGCGGATCGGAAAAAAGTGCTTCGATCGCATCGAATTCCAGACCGCGTTCGATATTCCAAAAAGCGACGCGCAAATATTTTCCGATCTGCGGCGAGCGTTTGAAAGTTATTGATTCCGTTGAATTGTAATTGTTTTCGACAAAAGGCGTGTGGAGCAGATAATCGAGTTTCGTTTGCAAACCCTCGGAAAGAACTTCCTTATTATATAGCGTTTGAAGCTCTTCATAGCTGAAAGTCTTCGGTTCCGCGCCGTTTCCGTATGCGTTGATGCACGAAAAAACACAAATCAAAACCGCAAAAAAGACACGATGGCGCATGTCTTTTTTCAATTTGTAAAACATAAAATCCCTTCCCTTGTCCGAAAAAACTGCAAAATAAAAATTACAAATAACTATTTTGCAAAATTCATTCCAAGCGAATCCGTTCGGATTCGATACAAAAAAGCGGAACGCTCGAATTTGACTCGAACGTTCCGCTTTCGCTTTTTGATTTTCGATGATCTTATTGTTTTATCGTCATCAATTGATTGATCTTTTCAACCGAAATTTTCTGCGTTTCGCCGTTTGCCCAAACGATTTCGAGCGAATCGATTTTTGCCGCATCGCCCAAACCGACGTGAATGATCTGTTCGTTTTGCGAAGCGAAACCCGCGCCGCTCGTCACGTCGAAACGCTGTCGGAGCTTTCCGGTCGTCACGTAAACGGTCGATCCGATCGCATCTTTCGGTGTTTTCTTCGCAACATCGCCGACGAGTTTTAACGCAAGCCAATTTCCCGTCATTCCGACATTTTTCATCAAACACGGCGTTGAATCCTGATTATTTGTGAGCATATCGAGTTTGCCGTCACCGTCGAAATCCGCAACTACAATGCCGCGCGCGATCATCGTTTGCGCCAGCGCGGTATTCGGCGCGGCGTTCACTCTTTCAAAACGCACGAGATTGTTTGCGCCCGCAGGTTTTAGATTCTTGAAAAGCAAAATCTGCTGCGCGTAGCTCGTTCCCCATTGATAATTGTCAACGATCGGATAAACGTGCCCGTTGCCGACGACGACATCTTTCCAGCCGTCGTTGTCGAAATCGATAAACGAAGTTCCCCAACCGAGAAACGGAATTGAAATTTCGCCCAAACCTGCCTGAAACGTAATGTCGGTAAAATTCGCTTCGCCGTCGTTGCGGTAAAGCGTATTCGAATCGTCGGAAAAATTTGTAATATGAAAATCGACGCGCCCATCGTTATCGTAATCGCCCACGCCCAAACCCATTCCGGCTTGTTCGCGCCCGTTTTCGTTGAGCGCAATGCCCGACGGATAACCGGCTTCGTCGAAAGTTCCGTCGCCGTTATTGATGTAAAGCTGTTTCGGCGTTGAATCGTTGACAACGAGCAAATCGACATCTTTATCATTATCGACATCAACGAAAACAGACGAAAATCCGTAATAATTTCCATCGTCCTTCACGCCCGCTTTTTCACTTGTATTTTCAAAAGTTCCGTCCGCTTTTTGGTGAAAAAGACTGTCTTTTGCGCCTTTCAAACCGCGCGGACCGCACATCACGGGCTGACCGCGAAACTGACAGAAATTTCTGCCGTTTGAATTTCCTTTTCCAACATCAAGCGGCGACATCGGTAAATTGCTCAAATCGAATTCCAAATACGCAGGAACGAAAAGATCGAGCCGTCCGTCTTTGTCGTAATCGCCGAATGTCGCGCCAGTGTGCCAGCCTTTGATGTCGAGACCGACCTTCGGCGCAACGTCGGTAAATGTTCCGTTGCCGTTGTTTTTGTAAAGCCGCGAAGTGCCGTAATTGCCGATAAAAATGTCTGCAAAGCCGTCGTTGTCGTAATCGCCGACGGCAACGCCCATTCCCCATCGTTCGTTTCCGACTCCGGCTTTTTCCGTCACGTCTTCAAATTTCCAGTTTCCCAAATTTCGATAAAGCGCGGATTTCGGAGCCTTTTCTTTGCCCGTTTCGGCGTTGATCGTCGAACCGTTGAGCAGAAAAATGTCGGGTTTTCCGTCGTTGTCATAATCGAAAACGGCGGCGGTGCAAGCGGTCGTTTCGAGAATGTAGGCTTTGTCTTTCGTGCCGGAAACGCATTTGAAATCTTTCAAAGCAGTTTGCGCCGTCACGTCTTCGTAAACTTTCGGTGCTTTTTCGTCAACGATCCCGACCGTTCGTTTCGACGTGTAAACCTTCGCTTCGCCGGTCGAAACGCCGCCCATTCCTTGATCTTGGGCAAATCCGATGGCGGCGAAACAAGATAATCCGATCGCCGTTAATGACAACTTTTTGATGAAATTCATATTTTTACTACAAAGACTTGACGAACGAAACCATTTGCGTAATTTCTTTTGCCGTCAATTTTTTGCTGAATCCGGGCATCGAGCTTCCGCCGCTGCGGATGATTCGCGCCAGAGTTTTCGCGCTTTTTTTCTTGGTGGCGCGAGTCGTCAGATCGGGCGCATCATACGTTGCGCCGAGCGTCGTTTGGCTTTTGCCGTCTGCGCCGTGACAACGTGCACAATTATTGTTGTAAATATCCCGAATCGTAGCTTTTCCCGCGCTCGTCATTTCATTTTTCGGAGCCGTTTTCAACGCTGAAAAACCGAAAACTCCGAAACTCAAAAAAAGCAGAACTACACCCAATTTCAAACCTTTTTGCATAAATTAAATCGTCAAAAACCTTCTAAATTATTTCAAGCTTACCCAACCGACATAATCCATTTTCTGCATTGCATCGGAAAACGGTTTCAGGTCGTGTGTGTGAAAGGGCAAACTTTCATTTCCTATGTTCCAATTTGTCTGTAAAAAGTTGCTTGCTAATGCCGTCACAGCCGGATCGTCTTTCAAATCCTGAAAGATTTTCGCTTCTTTTTTCGCCTCTTCGCGCATTCCGAGTTTTTGATAAATTATCATCAAATTGTAATGCGCACCGACATCTTCGGGATCGAGTTCCAAGATTTGATCGTAAAATCCTTTCGCAACCTGAAGCTGATCTTTGCGCTGTTCAGGCGCAACCGTGTCGCTCTTGATCTTTGCAAGCTCGCCCAATTGTTGAAGCGTCATACGATCGCGCGGATATTTTTCGAGAACTTTCTTGAAATTCGCTTCCGCACTTTCAAGCCGACTGCGAACGCGGTCGATCCTGCCGAGTTGGAAAACGGCGCGCAGATTGTTTTGGTCTAATTCGATCGATTTTTCGACCAGTTTTTCGGCTTCCTTCCAACCGCCCATTTCCATCAAAGCCAGAGCTTTATTGGTAAATGCGAACGGTTTGTAATCTTTGAAATTGGAATCGATAACTTCGTCGAAAGCATCGGCGGCTTGCGGAAACTGACGTTGATCGAGCAGCGCGATTCCGTAATTGTTCCATCTGCGCCAATCGGGAACGGCTTTCGGGTCAACGGTTTGGGCTTTCGTTTCTTCGCCGATCAGAATATTTCTCTCCGAACGCGCCATTTCAACCACCGGAAGATCGGTCGATTTCGCCAAAACGTAATCCGAAAAAACGCGCGTAAAACGGCGATACTGCAATTTTGCGACTAATTTTATTTGTCCGCTGTTTATATCTTGCGGAACGGTAAATTTGTAACGCGCAAGATCGGAACGTCCCGAAGGAATCGCCAGATTATACGCGACAACTTTGGTTTTCCAAATGTAATGAAGATCGTTATACGAACCGTCTTCTTTGACCAAATGCGTTTTATAGGCGTGTGTCGTTTCGTCCAAATGTCCGTCGGGTTTCATATATCCCGATTTAAATATCTCTTTTCCGCTTGCATCGACCACGCAAAATTCGACGTAAGCTTCGTAAAAATCGCGCAATTCGGGCGGAAAACTGTGTCCGATATTTTTATTCGTAACGACGACATCAGCCGTCAAAGTGTCGCCTGCTTTTATCTTGAAATCTTTGCGGTTGACGGGCGCGATGAGTTTTTCCTTCGATTTACCTTCTTGTTTGACGCTCAAAGCAAAAATATCGACACCCATTTTGTCGTCCTGCAAGAATTTTTTAACTTCGTCAACTTGTTCCGTGTAACCGAAAAACGTCGGAATCGCGGTGTTTGCAGTCGCCCAGCGATGCGACGAGATCATTCCATCTTTTGCCGAAACGTCGAAATTTTTCGCGTTCACGTCCTTCATATGACACGAATTACAGGTTTCTTTATCGCGCACATAGAACGGATGCGGCGATTCTTTCGAAAACGAAGATTGCTGAAGTTCGTCCGCGACGGCGAAAGCGCGGAGGAATTTGTAATCGTTCAATTCGTGCGGAACTTGCGATTTATGACACGCGCCGCAAAATTCGGGTTTCTTCAAAACGTCGCGCATCATCGCGCGTTTGTGATCGCCGATATTGTTCAAAATCTGCTGATTCGTCGCTTGGACAACCTTCGTTCCGTCGGCTTTTTCAAGTAAAGCAGGTTGTCCCATCACATAACCGCCGATGCCTTTGCCGCTGACCGATTGAATCGAATGACACGCGATACAAGAAACGCCTTCGTTATCATACGGGCGATCTTTAAATTGCGGTTTGTCAGTCAACGCGCCTGCAAAAAGTGCCGCCGGATTGTGGCACGATTCGCAGTGACGCGTAAAAGCGATATTTTTCTGACGAATCAAATCACTTACATTTTTCTGATAAAAAGGTTCGCGGAAAGAATTTCGGTGCGCCGATTGATTCCATTGCGGATGCATATCGGTATGACACTCGCCGCAACGAGCCGACGCGACAAAATCTTCGCCTTTAATAAATTGCCCGTTAAAAGTATTTGCGTTCGACGGCGAAAACGGTTTGTCTTTTCCGAAACGAAAGTCATAAGTTTCGGAAATCCAAGCCGTGTATTCTTCCGAAGTCATCTGACTGCTTTCAGCAAAATCCAAAACGAAAAAACCCGCTCCGAAAAGAAGCACAAACGACACAACGAATAATTTTATAAAACGCCTTTTCATTCGATCTTTTAATTCCTGATTTTCAGATAGTTTTGTAGTGTGATTGAACTAAGTCAGATTTTAGTTTGTAAAATTTAAATAAGCAACTAAAATTTGAGATTTGACAAAAATAGCACGCGGAAAAACGCGGATTCGGCTGATTTACACGGATTTTTCAAAAAATCTTAAAATTTATCCGAGAGAATCTGCTTAATCCGCGTTTTTCCGCGTGCTATTTTCATTTCTCACTTCCAAATTGCCAAAAATGCATCAGCCAGACGATCACGCCAAGCCGTCCAATTATGCCCGACTTCCGTTTCGTTGTAAGTCACGGCAAAGCCTTTTTTCTGCAATATTTCGACGGCTTTGTGCGAATCTTCAACGCCTTCGAGCGTTCCGTCATCAATGTAGAAAACAAAATTGGTTTTACCATTTAATTGTTCCAATTCTTTGATAACGCGTTCGTTATCGACCCAAAACGAAGCCGATTGCGCACCGATTCGTCCGAAAATTTCGGGATATTTCAACGCCGTATGAATACTCGTAATGCCGCCAAGACTCGCGCCGATAATTGCGCGACCGTCGCGCGTTTTCACGGTTTTATATTTCGCATCGATTGCAGGAACAACTTCCGTTGCAACGAATTTTGCATAATCGTCGTTCGCCCAATATTCCTTATTGCGGTCTTTCGGATCGAGAAAAACCATCATAAAAGGTTTGATTTTATTGGCTTTGACAAGATTTCGCTGAATAAAAACCGAATCGGCGCGTTTTTGATAATCCGTTCCGTCTTGCAAATACAAAACTGGTAATTCTTGATTTTCAAAACCTTCGGGAACATAAACCTGAATTTCCTTTTCGCCGTAGATTTTTGAATTTATTTTCTCGATGCTGATGCCGTATTTCGTTTGCCCGACAGCATTTGCCCATTCGGTCGGTTTATAATCCGGCATTTCAAAAAACGAATTTTCACTGCCGACACCATTATCGATTTTATTCGGATTCAGCGGATCGTTTATCCATTTGCCGTCAACAATGAGTTTGTATTCGACACGCGCGGAAGAAGCAATTGAATCTAAAGGACGATAACTTGAAAAATCCAAATTTTCTCCCTCAATCGGCGCGTATGGCTGAAATTTCCATAAAGAAAGGTTTTGCGGTTTCCAACCTGTAAAATCGCCAACCACTTCGACGTTTTTTCCTTTCCCTGAATAGACGATGATCGGCAGATAACTGCCGTCCTTGCATTTTACAATCTGTGGACTTTTTTGCAGTTTTTTCGTTTTGTTTTTGTCCGACCATTCGCTGTAACAGTTCGTTGAAATTTCAACCTTTAAGTTTGCTTCTTCTACTGTCTTCTGACTACTGTTTTCTGTTTTCTTCCCCAAAACATATCGATCATAAACAACATCGGGTGTGTCGAGATTTTTGCCTGCCTGCAAATTTACGGCTAAACGGATGAATTGCGCCATCGACCACGCGAGCGGAGTTGCCGAACCTGTGCCTTCGCCGAATTTGAGTTCGGGAACGAATTGACGGTCGATATTTTTCGGCGTTTCGGGTTTATCCCAAACCTGTTCGGCGATCATCAAACCTTCGTTGGCAAAAGAAGCCATACTTGCCAGACGACTTTGAGCTTTCAATAAATATTCAATGCTTGGTTTTGCAGGCGGACAAGGTTTTCCATCAGCACATATACGCGGTTTGTTGATTTCCAAAATGTAGGAATGATGTTGCGCCAATTCATATTGTCCGCGCTCGCCCGAAAGCAATGCCCAAAGTCTGCCTTTGCCCGTGTATTTTCCGTCCCAATTCCAGCGTCTGCCGTCGTCCATTTCGCCGTAGCCGTCGTTGTTGTAGCGATAAAACGAATCGCCGTGCGGAGTTTTGACGCGGATCACGTCGTCAACGACCTTGAGCGATTTGACGATCAAAGGATCGTCGGGCGATTTGATGCCCAATCTGACCAATTCCAAAAATCCCGCGTCAACGATCTCGTTTTCAAAAAAAGTTCCCGCGTTGTTGTTTAGTTCGACCTTTTCGCCCGCGTCGGGTTTGCCGTTCGCGGTCAGACGCACGTAATAATTGCCGTCGCCGTATTTTCCGTTCGTCGTCGCCGTCCATTTTTCGATGTTCGCCTGCCAATCGTCCGCCGTTTTCAGCCACAAATCCGCACTTGCCGTATCGCCGTTTTTCTTCGCGATTTCCGCCGCGCAAACCAAACCTGCGATTTCCGCCGCGATCGTCGAAGGCGAATAACCGCCTTTTTCTTCCCAGCGTTCCTGCGGCGTGACGGGACCGTTTTTGACGATAAAATCAGCGGCGCGTTTGACGTGTTTTTCGTAAGTTTCCTTGTCGAAACGCTTCAATTGATACGCCATTATCAACGGATAACCGACTTCATCCATTTGCAGTCCGCCCCAACCGTTGCGCCCGTCAAGCCACGAATTCTGCGGAAAACTTCCGTCGGGCTTTTGCTGAATCTTGAACAAAAAATCGAGCGCACGTTCCGCCGCCGCCGTATCGCCAAGCGCGAGATAAGCCGTAAAAACCTGATAAAGATCGCGCGACCAAACCAGATGATAACCGCCGCCGACATCTTCATTCGCCGTCAAACCGCCGCCCCACGGAATCGTCAAGCTCGCAACATTTGCGCCGCGCACGGTTTTGTCTTCATAAGCCTTCAAAACCATCGCCGCCATATTAAACTGCGCCTGATACTTTTCTTCGACTTTCGGAACTTTGGTCAAATATTCCAACCAACCTTCTTGATATTCACGATAAATCGTTTCAACACCTTTCGTCAGCGAACTTTGCGCGTTTGCCGCCGCCGTTTGCACCGAATTACCAAAACCGAGCGCGAAAATTATATTTTGCTTGTTCCGTGCGACCGAAACAGGCGTAATTTTTGCAACTTGAACCAAATTTCCGTTTTCTGCACGAGAATAAGGCTGAGTGATTTTTCCGCTTTCACGAAGTTGTGTCAGTCCGTCATTTACACCTAAAAATCCATTTACCGTATCGGTCATTTTACAGCGTCCGCAGGTAAGCGCGGAAAATATTTGCTTTTCCGAAGCATACATAAATCTGCCTTCAGTCCAGCCCGTGTCGTGCATTCCTGTATTGGCGAGCGACGGATCATAATAAACATAAAGTTCGTGAGCAGGATTACTTGACGTGAAATTTACGGAAATTAAAACCGTATTGGTTTTCGGGTCGGTCAGATATGTTTTCGTAATATTCCATTCGCCTGATTTTGACGTATTCCATTGCTCGAAAGCCATCGAAACAGGGCTGTAATAATTTTTGTAAACACTTACATTCGGAATATATTTTTTTAGTTTGCTCTGACCTGTTGCCAAAGATTTAACCTGATGCGTCGCATCGTCGCGTTCGGTTTCGACCTTTTTAGTTTTCGGATCGACGACGACAAACTGCAAAAGATGCACGTTTGCGACCGTTACGTCGGGATAATAAACTTCGGTCAACGCGCCTTGTGCAAGCGTAAACCAAATCTTACTTTCCAAACTCGCGCTCGTTCCGATTCCCTGTTTTCCGGCAGTTGACCATTGCGCGTCGTTTCCCGGCGCACCGGGCGCGAGCGTTTGCGCGTAAAACGAAATTGCGCCGAAACACAAAATTGCAGTAAACAAAATTATTTTTTTCATACAAAACTCGGGCTTTATTTAATATTTAAGGGATGTCCGGCAAACGCGTTTTCGGTGCCGTGACCGTAAAACTTTTACCTTTCCAATACAATCTTCTGACAAATTTTTGCGGACTGCCTTTCGCGTTTTTCGTCCAGATTTCAAGGGCAAGCCTGCCGTTGAAATATCTTGAATAAACCAGCATTTGATTTGCTTGAACCATCGGCGCAACTTCCTTTTGGGCATCGCGCCAGACGTTATTTTTAAACCTCAAAAGTTTCAGCGATTGACCTTTTTCGTCCACTTTCAAAAGCAGAATGACAAAGTCTTCGGGTTTATCCAATT
>DAITPE010000023.1:0-19492 GCA_036833775.1 Pyrinomonadaceae bacterium
GAAATCGGTTCGATTTTGCACGGGCGAAAAAACAGCTAAATTTATGAAATAAAAAATGTTGCCCTAAATCGATTTAGAATTGTATAATCAATTTATTGAGAAAAACTTGTGTAAAGTTGTCCACTTCTTAGCAGCAGGGCTTTTAAAGCCGATAGTAGTAGTAAAAAATTAGTTTATGACGGAAAAAACGGCGCAATCGTTGGAAACGCTCCCGGTTTCACAACCGGGTGAGGATTCGCGTGTGCTTCCGCTTGCCGTGGCGGGTTTTGTTTGTTTTACGGTCGCCGTAATTTTAGGAACGGGAAGCTGGATGCTTTTCGGTTCGCACGCACGCACGAAAACCAATCAAGAATCGATTGCCGAAGTGCAAACTTATAATCCGAATTCTGCCGAAACGTCGGCAAACATACAGATAAAAAATTCGGCAAACGTCGAAAATATTGTTAATGCGAATGCAAACACGAACGCGAATGTAAATCCGAATCCCGAACCTGCCGTTAATTTTGCTTCGCAAGGTTTGGTCAAGATCGAAGGCGGCGAAATCGCGCTCGGCGGCGGCGAAACGAAATTGCCGATCGAACGCGCGGTCGTCGGCGATTTTTGGATGTCGGAAACGGAAGTGACAAACGCGCAATACGCCGAATTTGTGAAAGACGCGAATCATCCCGCGCCGTCCGATTGGAAAAAAGGCGAAATTCCGGCGGGACGCGAAAATTTTCCCGTCACGAATGTTTCGTGGGAAGACGCGAACGCTTTTTGTAATTGGAAAGAGAAAAAAGTCGGTTTTCCTGTGCGTTTGCCGACCGAAGCCGAATGGGAATTTGCCGCGCGCGGACGCGGAGACGTGAAATATCCGTGGGGAAATGATTGGAACGACGAAGCCGCCGCGTCGAAAGAAAAAGGCGGAAAGGTTTCGGAAGTAAAAAGTCATTCGCTGAACCGTTCGCAGTTCGGGATTTACGATCTCGTCGGCAATGTCTGGGAATGGCTGAACAACGATCTTAATAAAGATTCGGCGGTTTCCAACGAAGAAGCGAAAAAGGCTTTGGAAGAAGGAAAAAAATTGCGAATCGTGAAAGGCGGTTCGGTCGGCGATCTGAAAAAAGAACTTTCCGTTCGCTTGCGTTTCGAGATTCCCGAAGAAACGAAAGATTCTTTGATCGGGTTTCGATATGTTATAATTCAGAAAAAATAATTTGTTTATTTTATAAGCGTTTCGATTTTCTTAAGGAGGATTTGATGATTATGCTCGATACGAAATTAATTTTTAACATAACCGGAAAAAGCTTTTTCGGGATTTCGGCAATTCTATTTTGTCTTGCCTTATTTTCCACAGAAATTAACGCGCAGACGAGTTTAAGAAATAAGATTTACGGCGAAGAAAAAACGAAAACGCCGACCGTTCGTTCTGTGCCGAAACAAAAAGTCGTGGTCGTTAAAAAAACTTCCGCGCCGAAGAAAACGATTCGCCAGCCTGTCAAAACGGTTGAAACCGTCAAAAATCAGAAAATGCTGAATGTGACCTTCACGACACGCGAACCGAAAGCGGAAATCTGGCTCGACGACAAAAAACTCGGCGTGACGGATGAAAACAGAAAGTTGACGAAAAAAATTGCGGCAGGCGATTACAAGATTTTGGCGAAAACCAATCGCCAAGTGCTTTTTTCGACACAGATGGTTTCGATTTCAGCCGACAAAACGAATATCGAATTGATCGACAAAAATCAATACAAACCGAAACCGGTAATTGTTGCCGCCGCGCCGAAGATCGAGCAAAAATCCGAACTCGAAATCGCAATGGAGATCAGCGCGAAAGTAAAAGAGATTTTGGAATCTTACGCCGATCCGAAAAAGACCGATTCGGTCACGCTCGAAGATTGGGAATTGGTTTTCAAAGCCGCACAGCTCGGACAGCTTCAGGAATTCACAGCCCCGCAGATCGAAGCGCACCGCTGGTTTGCTTCGGGTCAGCTCGAACTTTCTAAAAACGAATTTACGAATGCTTTTACTTCGTTCAATAAATCATTGGAGTTCGTGCCTAATTCGGCAATGGCGTTTTACGGTCTCGGCAACACTTATTTTGCCAAAAGACAATACCAAGACGCGATCAAAGCTTATCAATTGGCTTTGAAATATAATCCTAAATTTGCGATGGCTTACCGCAAGATCGGCGATTGCTACAAAGCTTTGGACAAAGAAAAAGACGCGATCGTCGCGTATCGAAATTCGATTCTTTTCGGCTACGACACGACCGAAACGCATTATCTGCTCGGGATGACGTATTTGCAGGATAAGCAACTCGAAGATGCTGTTTTCCAACTCGAAACGGTCGTCAAAGAAACGCCGAAAGCGGAGATTTTCGTAACGATCGGCGAAACTTACGAGAAATTGAAACGCGGCGTGAGCGCGATCGAAAATTATCATAAAGCGATCAATCTCGATCCTTCGTCGGCAGTGGCTTATTACAAACTCGGCAACGCTTATTACGAACAGCGCGAATACGGCAAGGCGAAGGAATCGCTCGAAAAGGCGATCGAACTCGATGCGAACGGCAGAGTTTTGAATCTTGTCGAATCGCAGAAACGTCTGCGTGAAGCGGCTTCTAAAATTAATCGTTAATTTACAATTTATTTCGGTTCATTCGCCGTAATTTCGGGAAACTTTTCCGAAATTGCGGCGAAAACTCTTTATATGAAGATCGAATCGCGCAAAGAGCATCCGCACGAAAGAAAAGATTCGTCCGTGAAGAAAACGGAGAGCACATTGCAGCGGTTTTTGTCCGGGAAACAAACTAAAGAAACGAAGCCGAGCGCGGGCGCGTTTGAAAAGATTCTTGCCGAGACGCGCAAGCAGAATAATAAACCCGAAGAATTGCAGGCAAACTTAAAAAAATCTGCCGAAACGGAATTGCAAACCGATGAAACGAACGATCGCGTCGAGCTTGCGTTGACGGGAAAGGATGAAACGGAAGAGCAGACGAAGCACGAGGATGCGGGCGGCGAACAGTTGGGCGACGGTGACGGGCAAAATCTTTCTTCCGCGCCTTTGCTTAGTTCAAATTTGAAGTCTGCGCCTGAAAATCCGGTCGCGGCGGCGCGTTCGATCCTGCACGTTGCCGATCTCGAACGGATTGTCGCGACGATTCGCACCGAGACTTTTCAGAATTCAAAGCAAGTGAAGATTGCGCTGAAAAATTCGGTTCTGCAAGGTTTGGAGATCAAGTTGACGATCGATCAAAACGGCAAGCTGAAGGCTGAATTTCTCGCGCAGAACGAGCAAATTAAAAAACAACTCGATGCACGGAAGCGTGAATTGAAGGAAATCTTTGTCCGACGCGCCGTTAATTTCGCGCAGATCGAAGTTATCGAGAAAGAATAAGAATCTGCCTGCGAAAATAACGAAAGGAACGAAAAAAGATATTTGTTAATGGGAAGTCGTTAATTGTTGATCGAAAGAATCAAACAATTAACGATTATCTATTTATCATTAACCGAACTTTCGTTCTTTTCGTTTCTTTCGCAGGCAGACTTTCTTAAGGTTTCAAAAATGGAAATCGCGTCTTAATCAGATTTTATGACACTTGACTGCCGTAAAAAGCAGTTCACTGACAGCCGAGGCGGAAAGATCGCATAACGATAGGGACATATCGGCGGTCTGTTTGCCAAGTTGTAGAGAAGTATCCGCCGTTCGAGTGATCGAGCGGCGGGTTCTTTCGTTTATGGGCTGAGTTTTTCCAAGTGCGGCAGTTTCCGCGCCGCTTTCGCAACCGAACGCGGCTTTCGTGCAACTAATTTTCAGCAGTCAGAGAAAAAGTTTGGCGTGATTGCCGATTCGGGGAAGTAAATTGTCAACTTGGGGAACTCGGCAGTCAATTCGGGGAACTCAGTTGTCAATTCGGGGAAGCCGGATGTCAACTTGGGGAACTCGGATGTCAACTTGGGGAGATGATTTGTCAATTCAGGGAACTGAATTGTCAATTTAGGGAAGTAATTTGTCAACTTGGGGAAGTGAATTGTCAATCGGTGCGGTGTCAATGTCAACTTGGGGAGCTCAGTTGTCAATTGATGCGGTGTCAATGTCAAAAGGTGCGGTGTCAATGTCAATCGGTGCGGTCACGATGTCAATTAATGCGGTGTCGATGTCAACGTGTGCGGTCACGATGTCAACGTGTGCGGTGTCAATGTCAATTGATGCGGTCGTGTTGTCAATGAGTGCGGTTGCGTTGTCATTATGTGCGGTCGCGTTGTCAATTGGTGCGGTGTCGATGTTAATCGGTGCGGTGATAAAGTCAAAGTGCGGTAAGATAGAAAAAAATGTGGTTGATTAGGTTTTGTTGACATTTTCTTCAATTCCGCGAAGCGGACAAATTCGATAGCGTCGGGTGTCAACCCGACGACCGATCGCACCGCCTCAGTGTCCCTGAAAGGGACTGATTCGATAGCTGAGATTTTTGTCCCTTTCAGGGACACGGCTTGTTTTCGCTCTTTACGTCGGGTTCACACCCGACACTATCGAATCGAGTCGCTTTCAGCGACAAGATCGGCGGATTATTAAAATATCAACAGAACCTAAAAACTATTTAATGGGACGCGGATGAACACGGATTTGGCGGATTTACGCGGAAAATTTTCAAAAATGTCTTTAAATTGATCGGTGAAAATCCGCTTGCTCCGCGTTCAACTGCGTTCTGTTTTCTTGAGAAAACCTTAAAAAGATGAAAATACTGACCATTTTATTTTGTTTGACGATGATCTTGACGGGAAAAACATTGGCGCAGATGCCGCCGCTCGAAACGGGTGTTTCGCAATCTCTTGCTAAATGGCGCAGCGCGAATTATTCGGATGTTCGTTATAAATTGAACATCACGCTCGAAAAAGGTGCGTCGCTGATGAAAGGCGAGATCGAGATTCGCGTGAATCTGACGGACGAAGGCGCGAAAGAGAATTTGATTCTCGATTGGCGCACGACGCAGTTTGCGAATGATAAGGACAAGCCTTTTGCAAATGTGTTGACGGTCAACAAGGTCTATCTTCCCAAAGCACCCGACAGCGGCACGTTCGATTATGCGATCGACAAGGAACACATCATTATCTCGAAAAAGTTTCTGCAAACGGGCGAAAATTTTATCAAGATCGAATTTGCGTCGCCGATCAAAACGAGCGGCGCGGCGGTCACGCGCTATGTTGATAAGGAAGACGGCGCGGAATATATCTATTCGCTGTTTGTCCCGTCGGATGCAAGCACGGCGTTTCCCGTTTTTGACCAGCCTGATTTGAAGGCGAAATTTCAACTCAATATAAAAGTTCCGTATCGATGGAAGGTTGTTACTAATTCGGCGGAAGAAGATTATGCCGCAACAATTGTGGATGAAAATAACAAACCCGTTCAAGATTCGCGGCATTTTGAAACGACCAAACCTATCTCAAGTTACGTTTTCGCTTTTGCCGCCGGAGAATTTCAAGAATTTACGGGAGAAAGGCATATCGATGCTAAATATCCTCCTGATCTCAATGTAAGTCTGGAAACACGCGCACCTGCAATGAGCCGAAATTCGACAACAAATATTTACGTCCGCAAATCGCAAGCGGAAAAATTCAAACCTCACGAAAAAGAAGTCTTTCGCCTTAATCGTGAGGGCGTGAAGTTTCTTGAAGAATATTTCGATTACAAATTTCCGTTTCCGAAATACGATCTGGTTTTGATTCCCGAATTTCCGTTTAACGGGATGGAACACGCCGGTGCGACTTTTATTCGTGAATCGAGCATTATTTTCCCGACCGAACCGACGAAAAACGATTATGTTTCGCGCGCCAACGTGATGTTTCACGAAGCCGCGCATCAATGGTTCGGCGACACGGTGACGATGAAATGGTTTGACGATCTGTGGCTCAAGGAAGGCTTTGCCGAGTTTATGGCGTATAAAACGCTCGAAAAAGTGATGCCCGAATACAACGCGTGGAAAATCTTCTACGAACGCAACAAACAAGCCGCATATCTCACCGATTCGACCAAAGGCACAACGCCGATCTATCAGGAAATCCCGAATCTTTCATCGGCAAAATCCGCCTACGGCAACATCGTTTACCGCAAAGCACCTTCGTTTTTGAAACAAGCCGAGTTTTATTTAGGCGAAAAAGAATTTCAAACCGCCGTCCGCGCATTTTTGAAGAAACACGAATTTGCCAATGCAGGTTGGCAGGATTTGGTCAAGGAATTTGAAACGTCGAGTAAGCAGGATTTGAAAGATTGGGCGAATGTTTGGGTTAAAGAGCGGGGGATACCTATTATTTCTGTTATTCATAGATGCGATGACTATTGTCACGCAATGTTTTTTCAAAGAAACATTGTGGGTGAAAAGGCAAATTGGCTACAAAAGATAAAAATTTTATTGATAAAAGATGACAACAGAGAAATAAGAGAAATACGCTTAGGGCTTAAAGATAAAGATTTTCCAGATGTCTTTCTGGGTACGAATCTGAATGATGTGGTTTTCCCAAATTATCAAGATTACGGCTACGGCATCTTTCTGCTTGACGCGAAAAGCCGCGCTTATGTTGTTCAAAATATCCAAACGGAAAAAGACGATTTTCTGCGCGCGATGATGTGGGGAAGCCTTTGGGATTCGGTCAGAGAAGGCGAACTCGCGCCGCAGGAATATGTGACGCTCGTCATCAAAAATCTCTCGGTCGAAACCGACGAAAGCACGATCCAAACGCTGCTCGGCAGAACCGCGACGGCGTTGAATTACTATATCGATTTGGGATTTGGGAATGCGGATTTCGGATTAAAGGATAACCAAACGGCAAATCCCAAATCCCAAATCCGAAATCCAAAATCGAATGGTGCTGACTTGTCGCGCCGACTTGAAAATCTGCTCATCGAAAAAATGCAGAACGCGCAAACCGCAGGGCAAAAGATAACTTTCTATCGTGCGTTTCTAAATGTCGCTTCGAGCGAAAATGCGCGGAATGTTTTGAAGGAAATGCTGAAACAGAGTGTCAGTAGCCCGACTGTAAAGGAGGGCTTAGCCGCCAATCCTGCTAAAACAGAAAAGCCCGCGCTCACGCTTGGGCTACCGACACTTCGCACAAAAGACAGATTCGACATCGTGACGCGCCTTTTGATTCTCGGCGATGAAGACGCGCCGAAACTTTTAGCCGATTTGGAGAAAACCGAAACTTCCGACGAAGCCAAACGCTATGCTTACGCCGCGAAAGCCGGAATCGCAACTGCCGAAAACAAAGCGAAATTCTGGAACGATTTCGTGAACAACAAAGAAATTTCCGAAAGCTGGATCGAAGCCGCGTTTGTTGTTTTTAATTCGCCGAAACATTCGCAGTTTACTTTGCCGTATTTGGAAAAAGCTCTGACGGAATTGCCGAATCTGAAACGAAACCGCAAAATATTCTTCGTAAACGGCTGGCTCGCGTCGTTCATCGGCGGACAGAAAAGCGAAGAAGCTTTGAAGATAATCAACGACTTTTTAGCAAAAAATCCGAATCTCGACAAAGATTTGCGTTTGAAAATATTGGAAAACGCCGACATCATCGAACGCGCCGTCAAGATTCGCGCAAAATTCGGGAAATAGCTAGGAGTCGAACAAACTTCAGTTTGTTCAAATCTTCGAGCAAATATCAACGCATTTGGAAATAAACGGTTTTGAACAAACTGAAGTTTGTTCGACATTATGAAAGAACAAATCGAAACATTTTCTTCAAACGAAAAAAGTGCGCTCGGCGTTTTGCATCTGAAACGCTTTTGGGCAAATCATCTGGCGCGGCGAAACGGACAAATCATTGCCGAAAACGAAAACGATTGGCGTTTCGACAATATTCTTTTGTCGGGGCTGAATCTCGCGCTCGAAGAAACGATGATTCATCTTTTGCAGAACGAATTGACGCTCGAAGAATTTGAAAATTGGATTCTCGCTAAAAACGACGGAACGATCGACGAATTACAAATCGAACGCATAAACTGCACGTTGACGGGCGAAAGATACGGCGCAAAACTACAAAATTCTTTGCGCGAGATCGAAGAAATGCCCGACGTTTTGAGCGCGGAAGATTTAGCATTTTGGGAAGAGAACGGTTATGTCATCGTCCGCGAAGTGATTTCACGCGAACAGGCAAACGCGTCGGAAAAAGCCGTCTGGGAATTTTTGCAGATGTCGCCCGAAGATTCTCAAAGCTGGTATGAAAAGCCGATCGGAAAGGGAATTATGATGAACTTTTATCATCACGAAACTTTAAATTTCAACCGCCGATCAAAGCGTCTGAAAAAGGCTTTTGCACAGCTTTGGAAAACTGCCGACCTCTGGGCGACGACCGACCGCACGAGCTTTAATCCGCCCGAAAAAGGAAGTTACCATCATCAGGGTTTCAGATTGCATTGGGATATGAGTTTACAACCGCCGTTTCGTTTCGGCACACAGGGTTTGCTTTATTTGTGCGACGTTGCCGCCGATCAAGGCGCGTTTCGTCTGATTCCCGGATTTCACCGAAAACTCGAAAGTTGGCTGAAAGATTTGCCCGAAAACTGCAATCCGCGTGAACTCGATCTCGACACCGAAGCCGTAAATATCGCCGCCAACGCTGGAGATTTCATCATCTGGCATCACGCCATCCCGCACGGAAGCAGTCCGAACCGCGCCGACTATCCGCGCATCGTCCAATATCTGAATATGTATCCGCTTTCCTTCAAGGAAAATTCGGATTGGAAATGATGAGAAGTTGTATATTCTTACAGAATTCGGAACGCGGATCGGGCGAATCAAGCAGATTGTTTCGGATATTTTTTATAAATAATCCCGTAAAATCCGCTTGATTCGCCCGCTTCGCATTCAAAAAAAGACAGGTTTCAGTTAAACAGTTTCTTAGATCGGCGTGATAAATCCGCTCGGTGCGCCGTTTGTCGTGTTGCCGTCGAGCAAATTATTGCCTAACGATAAAATACTGCCGCCCGCGAGCGATAATCCGGTCGCATTGCCCGTGATCGTGTTGCCTGTTATACGGATCGTGCTGCCTGCGCCTGCCGAAATTCCGGTCGTGTTTCCATTTATTAAACAACTGCTGACGCTGATGGCAGTTCCGTTACCGACGATACCTGTCGCATTTGACGATAAAACAGAGTCTTTTATTGAGGCTTTGACCGCCGCACCGAGATTCAATCCGACGCTTCCGTTCTGCACGAGCCTCGATTCGCTGATCGCCAGATTCATCGTTGCCGTTCCCGTCAAAAACGAATTGATGCCGTGAATCGTGTTGTTGCGGATGCTCACGTTATTCAAAACAACATTTAATCCGCCCGAAGTCATTTCAACCGAAATGCCGTGCTGTGCGAAATTGTCGATGACCGAATTTTCGACTGTCAGGCGACCTGCCGCCAAAACGCGGATGCCGTTCAAACCCGTTCCCGCGCCGTTGATGCTGATGCCGCGCAAGCGAACGACCGCACCGGCTGAGTTGACGACGATGCCGTTTACGCCCGAAGCCGCCAAGATCGAACCGAAGCTGTCGGTGCAGTCGATCGTGATTGATTTCGTGATCGTGACCGAACCGTAACCAGCCGGATCGAGACAGTTGATCTCGCCATTGGTCAATGTTTTTGAAATCGCTCCGGCAAAGGTTTTACAGGGCGCGGTGCGGCTGCACGGATTTAAATCGTCGCCGACACCCGAAACCCAAGTTCGCGTGGCTTGCGCGTCTGCGATCATTGCAAATGCGCAGAAAATCGAAAGAAACAGAAAAGTTTGCAAAGCAAAACGTAGATTTTTCATAAAAGACTCCTTAAATTTTTACTCTTAAATTTAGTTTGGAAAAATGTCCGATGCACGGTGCAATCGGGAAACGAACGGACACAGCTTTGGTTATCCTTTAACTGCTCGGACGGGGGCTGAAAATCCTTTTGTTCTTTTCGGACGGAGTGCTTTTTATCTTTTTGCGAAATTATTTTGAAAAAAATAAAAAAAGGGCAGAAGCGTGTTCTGCCCAAAAAGTTTGAAGTTTAGAGATGAAACAAAATTTATCCGCAGATGCACACAGATAAACTCAGATTTATTTGATAATTTATGATTTAAAAATCTCTAATTCATCCGTGTCGATCTGTGTTTATCTTTGGATAAATTAAATATTTAGGTTGACGCGGTTGCCGTCGCGGGTTTGACCTCGAATTGCTCTTCTTCGGTCGAACCTGAAAGCGCGGTCGTCGAAGATGTTCCTCCGGCGATCACTTGCGTAATTTTGTCGAAATATCCGGTGCCGACAAACGCTTGGTGTTTCGTCGCGCGGTAGCCGTCAATTTCCGATGCGAATTCGCGTTCCTGCAATTCTGCATAAGCCGTCATCTGCGTTTCGCTGTAATTTTTCGCCAGCTCGAACATCGCAAAATTAAGCGAATGGAAACCAGCCAGAGTAATAAATTGAAATTTGTAACCCATTTTTCCGAGTTCACTTTGAAATTTTGCGATTGTTTCATCATCGAGTTTTTTCTTCCAATTAAATGACGGCGAACAGTTGTAGGCAAGCAGTTTTTCGGGATATTTTGCACGAATCGCTTCGGCAAATTTTCGCGCTTCTTCGAGATTCGGCTCGCTCGTTTCGCACCAGACGAGATCGGCGTAAGGCGCATAAGCGAGTCCGCGCGAAATGGCTTGGTCAATGCCGCATCTGACGCGGTAGAAACCTTCGGAAGTGCGTTCGCCTGTGACAAATTCGCGGTCGCGTTCGTCAATGTCGGACGTTAAAAGATTTGCGCCGTTCGCATCCGTTCGCGCCACGACGATCGTCGGAACATTCAAAACGTCAGCCGCCAGACGCGCCGCGACGAGTTTTTGAACGGCTTCCGAAGTCGGCACGAGAACTTTGCCGCCCATGTGTCCGCATTTTTTCGCCGACGCGAGCTGATCTTCGTAATGAACGCCCGCCGCGCCTGCTTCGATCATCGATTTCATCAATTCATAAGCGTTCAAAGTCCCGCCGAATCCGGCTTCGGCATCGGCAATGATCGGCGCAAACCAATTGATTCCATTTTTTCCTTCAGCGTGATAAATTTGGTCTGTGCGCTGAAATGAATTGTTAATTCTTTTGACAAGTTCGGGCACGCTGTTCGCGGGATAGAGGCTCTGGTCAGGATACATCTGTCCCGCGACGTTTGCATCCGCCGCCACTTGCCAACCCGAACAATAAATCGCTTTCAGTCCGGCTTGAACCTGCTGGACGGCTTGCCCGCCCGTCAATGCGCCGAGCGCGTTCACGTAATCTTCTGAATTCAGAAGCTGCCACAAACGCTTTGCGCCCATTTCCGCGATCGAATATTTTATCTCGACCGTTCCGCGAAGTTTGTAAACTTCTTCGGCTGTGTATGGTCTTTCGACACCTTTCCAACGCGGGTCTTCCGCCCATTGTTTTTCGATATTTTTAATACTTTCTTCTTTTGTCATAATAATTTCTCCTAAAAATACTCACCACAGAGGCACAGAGAACACGGAGAAAATTTAAAAGTGTCAGTGATTTTTAACAAAATTATTAAAATCTCTGCGCTCTTACAGTGTCTCTGTGGTGCAAATAACTAGATCGGATCGTGCCATTCGTTTAAGATCATCTGTTCGCTGATCTTTCTTGCTTCTGCGTAAAAATCTTTTTCCGTTTCCCACGTTTCGACGGGCATTTCGCGCAGGATTCGGGCGAGTTCTTCGTCGAAAAGTTTGGTGATGAGTTCGGGCGTGTGTTTGATTTCCGTGCCGCCGTTTTCCGTGATTTTTACCGTGTCGCGGTGTTTCATTCTTTGCGAAATCATCAAACGGTAAATTCTGTCGGTCGCAAGGTCTTCCATATAACCGTCGAGCAAACTCGCGCCTTTGCCGCGCAAAACGCCGTGACGATAACGAATCACGGTGCGAACGGCGGCGCGTGTTCCGTCGAGCGTTCGTCTGCCGACATCTTTTGCCGATGGGCGAAGATTCGGTTTTACGGGCGTGTCAACAAAACGGACGAATTCCTGATTCGGATAAGGAAACTGCGCGACGGCGATTTCGTTTTGGTCGGGATGTCCCGTCCACGCGCCGTCCATCCCGACGCTCGCTTCGTTCTTTTTATCAACTTCGAGAACCTTTAAGGCGCGTTCGTTCAATTCCGCATCAGTTCGGCTCGGATAAAGCGCGGTCATTCCGCCGATCGCCAAAATTCCGCGTTTGTGGCAGATTTCGACGAGCAATTTGCGTAAATTTTGGAAAAACGGAACGTCGGTCGGAATCGTGTTGCGGTCGGGCAAAACCCAATCCGCGTTTTCGATGTTGAAATGAATCAGGCTCGCCATATAATCCCAACGTCCGAGATTCAAACCGATAATGTGTTCGCGCAAATTATAAATAAATTCTTCCATCTGATACGCCATCGGATGCGCTTCGACAAGTGCCATACATTTGATCGTGCCTTTTTTCCAGCCTTTTAATTCTTCGATCGTCTGGAAAAGATCGCGCCACAAAAATGCTTCTTCCGCCGATTCGGATTTCGGAATGTAAAAGCAAAGCGGATGTTTGATTTTAGTTTCGTCAAGACCGAAAGCGACGCGCGCAACGTCGTAAACCGTCGCCGAAAGCAATTCGTTCGGAATTACGTTCGCTTGATTCAAATGCAGTCCGCGAGCGCGTGTAAAAATGACGGTTTTACTGTCGTTGATCGAAACTTCACGACCGCGTTTTTGGTCATAATAAGTAAGTTCGCCGTGCAATGCAGACAAAACATTTTCGATGCCTTTCTCGAGATTTTCCCAAGTATTCGCCATCGAATCTTCGAGGTCGAGCATCACACCCGGCGCGCCCGAATTCAGCATTTTCACGACCAATTCTGCATCATCTGCCGGTCCGGTCATCTGGTTGCGCTGATCGCTCGCCCAATCGGGAAGCGCGATTTCCCAATCTTCTTTTGTCGCCGCCGAACACGAAAGATAATTCGGCAGTTTGCCTTCGTGCGAATCTTTCAAAACTTCGCTGCGTTTTTTCGCAAGTTCCTGCTGGCGCGGTGTGAATTTTTCGTGCAAAGGCAGTAAAAATTCATAAAATCCGGCGGGCAAATCCTTTTTCGCGTCGAAACCCGTCGGCGCGTGATTCATTCGCGGATCAAATTGTTTTTCGGTCGTCTGTGTCATTTTTCTTTTTTCTCCTTTGTGGTTTCTGAACCTTTTTAACTGATTTAGTTTTAATAGTGTTCAGAATATTGAACTCTTGTTCGGGATTACGTTTCATTATATTTATTTATGAAATCTTGTAAATAATTATTTTTAGTAAGTTCGCGATTTTGAACACTTTTTCACAATCTCGAACGAAACTTGTTTAGAAAAGATTTCTCTGATAAACTCAAAATGTCTTTATTCACTGATAAAATAAGGAGTTAGAAGATGTCTGAATCTACTAATACGGTTGAAAGAACTCTTTCGATTTTGGAGTTGGTTGCTCATAGCGAACACGGGTTGTCGAATTCGGAAATCAGCCGAAGATTGAAAATACCGAAAAGTTCGGCTAGTTATATTTTGCGGATTTTGGAAGGGCGAAGTTATCTTTTGCGTGAAAATAGTTCAGGAAAATACCGTTTAGGTTTGAAAATGATGAGCTTGACGCGCGATATGCTGACGCACATCGACGTGCGCGAAATTGCCAAACCCATAATGGAACAATTCGTCAAACGCACGAATTTATCGGCGCATTTGGCGGTTTTGGACAACGGACGCGCGGTTTATGTCGAAAAGGTCGAAGCTCTGAGTTTTGTGAAAATGGATATTTGGGTCGGGCATCGGCTTCCGGTTCATTCGACGGCGATCGGGAAAGTTTTGGTTTCGGAAAGAAGCGACGAAGAGATCACGGAAATGTTGAGAATGCGCGGTATGGATAAACGCGGTCCGAAAACGATCATGACTTCGGCAAAATATCTGAAGGAGATCGGCAAGGTTCGCACGTTCGGTTTTGCGATTGATAATGAAGAAAACGCCGCCGGAGTTCGTTGCGTTGCCGCGCCCGTTTACGACGCGCAAGGGAAAATCGCCGCTGCCATCGGAACGTCTTCGACGATCACCCAGCTAAACGAAGAAAATCTGCCGAAGATCGTCAAAATGATTCAGGATTCAGCCGAAAAAATCTCGGAACAGATGGGATTTCAGAAAAAATTCCGCAAAGTCGCGTGATTTAGCGTGAAAAACTTCACATAATCGGTTTTCGCCTTTGAACTTTACCGCCTAGTTCTTGTAAAATAATCGTTTCGCAATGAGCGAAGATTCCGAACAGGCAATAGAAGAACAGCAATCGACTGTTTCAACGATCTCGCACAGCAGGATTCTGTTTGCGATGGCGTTTGTAAGTTTGCTCGGAGTGATTGCGGGAACGATTTTTATCTCCGCGAATTTCGGGATCGGAGTTTTCATCGGCGGAATTTTATCTTTAGTTAATTATTTTTGGCTGAAGCAATCCTTGAAAAAACTTTTCGACAGCGCGTTGAACGGCGAAAAAAGCAATTTTTTAGCCTTGAAATATTTTCTGCGCTATTTGCTGATCGGTATTGTTTTGACGATCGTTTATTTAACGAAAACCGTTCCGATCGTGAGCGTTCTTTTAGGACTTGCGAGTTTTGCTTTAGCAATTATTATCGAAGCATTTATACGTTTATTTTCGAGCGTTTCTAACAAAAAGGAAATTTAAGAAATGTTTTTATTAGCAGAAGGCGGACATCATACACCGCTCATCGTCGAATTTATCAATCACTATTTGGGCGAGCCGGTCTATAAGTTTCAGATGGCTTACACGCGCCCGATCTGGGCATCGATTTTCGGCAAATTCGGTGCAAAACCCGAAGACGTTTTCGGACAATATTCACCTGAAACCGCGATTCCTTGGTACACGATTATGTTTATCATCGCGTGTCTCTTGACGGTGCTGGTGGTTTGGTTTTTGAAAGGCAAACTTTCCGAAGACGATCCGAAAGGTGGACAGTTGACGCTCGAAGCGGCGTTTTTGGCACTGAAAGATTTGATCGTCGGCGTCGTCGGCGAACACGCTTTCAAATATTTTCCGGTGATTGCGACCTTCGGCGTTTTGATTTTGATCTCGAATCTGATGGGACTTTTCCCGCTGTTTATGTCGCCGACGGCGCATATCAGCGTGACGTTTGCGCTCGGCATCGCTTCATTCGTTTATTACAACTATGTCGGTATCGCCGAAAACGGATTGATCAATCATTTGGCGCATTTAACGGGACCGCGTTTGCCGCTCATCTTGGCGATCATTATTACGCCGCTCATCTTTTTGATCGAGCTTTTCAGTAATATGATTCGTCCGCTCACGCTCAGTATTCGTTTGTTTGCGAATATGTTTGCGGATGAACAAGTTGCGATGATCGTTTCGGGACTTTACGCGCCGCTGACGCAGTTTCTCGTGCCGATCATTTTGTTGCCGCTCGCGGTCTTTATCGCGGTCGTGCAAGCATTCGTATTTACGCTGCTTTCGACGATCTATTTGAGCGAAGTTTCGCACGCTCACGACGATCACGGACACGCGGAAGAACACGCAGACGAAGCGCACGGCGAAGTCGCGCACGCGTAAGAATTAACTATTCCAAATTTCAAATTCCAAATTGAAAAAACACATTAATCTGGAATCTGAAATCTGAAATTTGGAATAAAAAAGAGTTTTTTGAAGATTTTAAGTTTTCGTTTTTTGTAAACTGTATTTCATAGCGGATATGCCCGCACGCAACAGGAGCCTCGACTCCAACGAGAGTAGAAATCGAGTGCATACCGGAAGTGAGGCGAAATTATAAAACCCCGCAGTTTGCCGGAAAAGAAAGCCGAAAAATCTTTGTAAATTAGAATAAAAATAAATTTTGGAGACAAATATAATGAAAAATTTAAAAGTAGTTTTCTTTTCAGTTTTGGCATTGGCTTTAATGGCAATTCCGGCAATGGCACAAGGCGGCGACGCAGGCGATAATGCTTCGACGGTTTCGGCTTACAAAGCTTTGGCAGCAGGTTTAGGATTCGGCATCGCGGCTGGTTTGGGCGCGATCGGTCAAGGCAAGATCGGTGCTTCGGCAGTTGAAGGCGCAGCTCGCAATCCGGGCGCAGCCGGAACGGTTCAAACGATGATGATTATCGGTTTGGCACTTATCGAGTCGCTCGTTCTGCTCGCTCTCGTTATCGTTTTCGCAAAATTGTAATTCGATACGAAGCAAAATTAAATTTGCGGATGAAGTTTGCGAAAACTTCGTCCGCATTTTATTTGGTTTGCGATTCGGACTATTATTACAACTATTGATGTGCGTTTTGAATCATAAATTGCAACCAATAAGGATTTAGAGTCGTTTAATAAAGCAATGTCAGATCAATTTATCGGAAAAGTTATCGCAAATAAATACCGCATCGAATCGGTTTTGCGCGAAGGCGAATTCGGGAAAACTTATCGCGGAACGCACGTTTCGATGGAAAAGCCCGTCATTATCAAAATCCTTTCGCCTGCGCTCGCGGTCGATGAAAATATTGCTTGGCAATTTTCGTCGGAAGCCAAAACCGCTTCACACATCTCGCACCCGAACATTCTGAACGTGACGGATTTCGGTTCGGACGTGAACGGCGCGGTTTACATTATTTTTGAAGATGCCGAAGGCGCAACATTAAAAGACGAAATTCAAGCTGTCGGGCAATTTACGCCCGAACGCGCCGTTGAAATTGCGTCGCAAATTGCGAAAGCACTTTCGTTCGCGCATTCAAAACAGACGATTCACGGCGGTTTGTCGAGCGACAAAGTTCTTTTGACGAATTCGGTGACGGGCAATGAGACCGTGAAAATTCTGGATTTCGGTGCGGTCAAAAATCACGACGGAAACTTGCTCGAAGACGAAGTTTCGACGAGCGAAGTCGAATATCTCGCGCCCGAACAATGCACCGATGAAGGCGCGGCGGACGAGCGTTCGGACATTTACAGTCTCGGCGTGATCTTGTATGAAATGCTCGCGGGCGAAGTTCCGTTCAAAGGCGAAAAGCCGACGGATATTATGCTTAAACATTCGGAAGAACCGCCTGCGCCGTTTTCTGCTTTTCGACAAGATTTGCCCGCCGATCTCGAACTCGTCGTTTTACGCGCACTGGCGAAAAATTCAGAAATGCGTTATCAAACGGCAGACGAATTTGCGGCTGAATTGAAAAAGATCGCGCTCGGTTTTACGCCGAATTCGGCGGCAGTTGCGGCGGCGGCAAATTCTTCGCCGAATAATATCTGGAAAACGGCTTTCGTCGTTCTCGCGGGAATTTCGCTTCTCGCGGTCGGTTTAATTTACGCGACTTCGGTGAAAACGACCGATCCGGCGACGGCTTTGCAGACGGATGCGAATGGTGTTCCGGTTCAGCCGATCAATCCGGCGACGGGAGCGCAGGAAATGGATTTGGCGAATATGTCTACGTTTTCGGCTGAATATATGACCAATTCCAATGCGGCAGTAATTCCGCCGGGAACATTGACAAGCGACGGCGCGGGCGACGGCTACAATCCTTGGGCAAATGGCGGCGCACCGCCTCCGGGCGGACCTGTCGTGCCTTATCCGGTTCAGCCGGGACAAGTTATCACGATCGATCCGAACAATCCCGCCGGCAGTCAGTTTATGCCGACCGATACCGGAAACGGCATCATTCTCGTTCCGATTCCTGCAAATACGGCGGTCAATGCGAACGTCAAGCCTTCACCGACACCGAAAACGCCGAATGCGAACGCAAATGTTTCGACAACGCCCGTTCCTGTTGCCTCGCCGAAACCGTCGCCGCAAACTACTCCGCCGACAACCGCGCCAACGCCGAAAGCGACGGAAAAACCTGCGGCAAAACCGCCCGAAACGACGAAACCCGACGCTAAAAAGCCCGCAACTTCGACCGAAAAACGAAGCGAGAACGGAAAAACTCAAGACGCTTTTTAGTGCGGATGATTTGAGCGAAAAGTTAAAGACGAAAAAAACGCAGGATAAATTTATCCTGCGTTTTCGCGTTTAAATAATTAAAGTTCTTATCCTTTCAGCGAAGCCATATCGATCACGAAACGATATTTGATGTCGCCTTTCAGCATTCTTTCATAAGCTTCGTTTACGCCATCGACTCCGATCAATTCAATGTCTGCAGTGATGTTGTGTTCGGCACTGAAATCGAGCATTTCCTGCGTTTCGGCAAGTCCGCCGATCGGCGAACCCGACAAACTTTTACGACCGAAGATCAATCCGAATGCGGCAACCGGAAGCGGTTTTTCGGGTGCGCCGACGAGCGTTAAATTGCCGTCGCGTTTGAGCAGCATAATATACGCATTGATGTCGTGTTGAGCGGAAACGCAGTCCAAAATAAAGTCGAAACTCGCAAAATGCTGCTGCATTTCTTCCGCATTTTTGGAAATGACGACTTCGTCCGCGCCGAGTCTTTTCGCGTCTTCGACCTTCGACGGCGAAGTCGTGAAAACGACGACGTGTGCGCCGAGAGCCTTTGCGAATTTCACGCCCATATGTCCCAAACCGCCCAAACCGACGATGCCGACCTTTTTGCCCGGACCGACGTTCCAATGTTTCAGCGGCGAATAAGTCGTGATTCCTGCACACAGCAGCGGCGCGACTCCGGCAGGATCGATGCCTTCGGGAATTCGCAAAACGAATTTTTCATCGACCGTGATGCTTTCCGAATAACCGCCGTAAGTTACGCCGTTCGTGTGTTTGTCGGGCGAACCGTAAGTTAAAATCATATTCGGGCAAAACTGCTCGAAACCTTCCTGACAATTCGGACAGCTTTGGTCTGAATCGACCAAACAGCCGACTCCGACGAGATCGCCCGCTTTGAATTTCGTCACTTCCGAACCGACTTCCGTCACGCGTCCGACGATTTCGTGACCGGGAACGCACGGGTAAACGGTCGGCATCACATCGCTCCATTCGTTGCGCGCATAATGCAGATCGGAATGGCAAATTCCGCAATAAAGAATTTCGAGCGAAACGTCTTGCGGCGTGACGGTTCGGCGTTGAATTTCCAATTTATTTAACGGTGCTTCGGCTGATGCCGCACCGAATGCTTTTACTTGTTTCGTTTGTGTCATTTGATTTTTCCTCTAATTTTTCCTTTATTATTGCTGATTATCGAATATATATTTATTTAACATTTTCCGCGCCCGAAAGAAAAGCAATGATCGATCGATTTCTGCGCGTCTTTTTCGCAATGTATATTATTAATTTTACTTGCGAAAGTTTTATTTCGATACTTCCAAAACTACTTTTTTCCGTTCATCGGTTTTGCATGATTTCTCCAAATATTATTTATTTCGTTTAATAATCATTTCCCGATGAATATTGTTTAAGGTTGATTATAAAGGCTCGCGGAAAAGACTGGATATAACGATACTCGCAAATGATTGTATAATTCTGCAAAAACTTTTCGGGAAACGTGTCAACGGGAAATAAAAGTCTTAAGATGAATTTATGAAACAAAAAGAAGCAAA
>DAITPE010000024.1:0-19372 GCA_036833775.1 Pyrinomonadaceae bacterium
GAAATCGGCACGAACGCGCTCGAAAAAGGTTTGCGTCTGGTTTTGCATCCCGATCAATTCGTCGTTTTGAGTTCAGATTCGGAAAACGTCATCGCAAACAGCGTGAAGATTTTGAAAATGCACGCAAAAACGATGGATTTATTGAAACAACCGCGTTCCGAATGGGCGGCGATGAACATTCACGGCGGAAAAGGCGGCAGAACCGACAAATTGGTTTCGGAAATCGAAAAACTTCCCGAAGAAATCCGTTCGCGCATCACGTTTGAAAACGACGAATACGCATATTCTTCGGCAGAAATTCTGGAAGTTTGCCGCCGCGCAAATGTTCCGATGGTTTTCGATGCGCATCATCATATTTGCCGCGAAAATCTTGAAAATTACAATGATCCGTCGGTCGCGGAAACTTTCTGGGCGGCGCGTGAAACGTGGAAAAAATCCGAAAATCAGATGGTTCACATTTCAAACGGACGCGAAAAATTCGGCGACCGCGCACATTCGGATTTGATTTTTACGATGCCCGAAGTTTTCCGCTTCGCGCCTTGGATCGAGGTCGAAGCCAAGCACAAAGAACTCGCGATCGCCAAGCTGCAAACCGAATGGCTTAAATAACTTCAAATCGGATTAATTAAATGCCGATTTTTATTATTTTTTCAAGCTGTTATTACGCATAGTCTTAGCGTCAGAATTTAACGTATTTCGATCTCCCCAAAAACGCATTAGAACGATTCGAATCGTCGGCGATTCCAATGTATATCCGGCAACTAATATTTTTCCGTCTGATTGAATCAGACTTTTTTCGCTGTAAAATCTTTGCTTTAACGGCTGCACAACTATGCCGTTTTCACCAAATGTCGTATTAATTTCTCCATTGGGCATAAAACAACTCAAAGTTGCATTGTATTGAGACAAATCCGCACTGAATGAATTTCCGAACACGAATAGTTTTCCGTCATCTTGAATCGCTAAACTTTTTCGATTGAATACAAATCCGTTAATCCTCACATCAGGATTCGCAAATGAATAATCTATTTGACCGGTCAAGTTAATTTGATAAAGTTTTGACTGACTGAGTAAAATAATTTGATTATTCGGAGAAATGCCTACACCAAGAGCTTTTATACTATCGCTTAATTGCAAAATTCCATTATAAGCAAAACTGTTGTCAGTGGTTCCGTCGCTATTAAATCTATACAAGTTTAATTGACTTTCGAAAATCCTATTTCCAAATGATTGAACAAAAGCTAATAACTTTCCGTCAGGTTGTATAACACCTGTCGGAAAATCAAAATAAGCATCTTCTAAAGTCGTAACAATTCCATAATTTCCAAAAGTGGTATCAACTCGCCCGTTTGGCAAATATCTGACGACAGCTAGAGATTCGCGTGCCTCATCGGAATTTCTATCGTGAAGCAAGCTGCTTTTTGTGCCGAGCGTAATTATTTTGCCGTCGTTTTGCAATAATAGTTTCGAAATATATGCGTGACAAATTTCTTCAAAATTTTCTAACGATGTTCTTACAATTCCGTTTAAGCCAAAGGTTGTGTCAAGATTTCCGTTGCTGTTGAATCTAGCAACAAAAAAATCTGTCGAACTTAAATAATAAGTATTTAGATTTTTGGTAAATAAACCTGCCGCAACAATTTTTCCGTCAGGTTGTATAAGGACGGAGTAAAGTTCTACTTTGTTGGCTTGTAATAAGACCGTTCCGTTATTTCCAAATGTTTGATCAGGCGTTCCGTCAGCATTGTAACGCGAGACAAACGCAAAAAATGAATTACCGCTGTTTTGCCCGATAATGACGATCTTTCCGTCAGACTGAACCGTCATATCATTAATTTTAGTTTGAATGCTTCCAGCAGGCGGATTGATCGTTAAAATACCGTTTTGTCCAAAACTTTGATCAAAAGTACCGGGTTGGTTTTGTGCTTTTGAGTAAATTGAAAGTAAGAATAAAAAAGTAGTTAAAATAATCGTAAGATGAAGATTTGTTTTCATAGTTTTGAAATTTAGTTAATGTATGAAAGTCTAAGCAACATTTAATCTTTAACATTATAAAACAGCGTTTTGCCATTCTTCAATGTTTTTTACGCTAAGCCATTAAAAATATCAAATAGCAATTTAATGAGTTTTCGTGATTTTTCAACTTACTTCACGCATCACTTTCAACTTTTCCCTTGTTAAATGTTACTATTTATTGCTATGTTTTCCCGTTTTATCTACGCCCTTTTTGTTTCGGTTTTACTAATTTCAACAATTTCCGCCGCCGAACCCGAATATTTTCGGCTCGAACGCGAACCTGTCGTTCGTATCGGTTTGGCGACGAATGCGCGTTCGGTTTCGATCACGACGACCGATTCGGGTTTGGTCGCCGTCAGTCCCGACGAACCGAACAAGATTTTAACGACCAATAAAATCACGGTCGCAGCGCGTTCGTATCGTCCGCCCGAAGTTGAATTTTACAATTTCGAAATCCAAAACATTGAAACGCAGACGGAAGCCGAAGATTTGGTAAAAGATTTGCGCGAAGCAGGCGAAAAAGCCGTTGCGAGTCTGAATATGGTCACGAATTCGTGGCGCGTTGTAGTCGGCGACACGAAAGAAACGCTCGAAGACGCGAACGATTACAAAAATGCTTTAGCGGAAAAAGGTTTTGAAGATGTCGTCGTTGTGACGGAAAAAAAATCGATTCCGTCGGACGATGCGCTCGCGCTTTCGCAGCAAATTCAAACTGCCGGAAAATCGGAAGTCCGCAGTTTAGTCAAACCGACGGGTTCGAGCCAGCCGACTAATGCCGATGCCGTAAATCCTGCTTTGCGTGAAGTTTTAGTTTCCGGTGCAACGACAGAATCGAAATTTTCTTCGCTCAAATCGGTCGCTTTCGGTTCAATCAACGAACGCGCAGTTCCCGTTCGTTTGAACGGCAAAGCGTATCGCGGAAAGATCGAAGTTTTCGTCAATTCGCGAGGAACTTTAACCGTTGTCAACGTCGTGCCGATGGAAGATTATTTGCTCGGCGTTGTGCCAAACGAACTCGGTTTGCCGTCGCTCGAAGCGCAAAAGGCGCAAGCAGTTGCGGCACGGACTTATGCCGTTGCAAATGCAGGCGGTTACGGTTCGCAAGGCTTCGATATGCTGCCGACCGTTTGGTCGCAGGTTTATCGCGGGGTTTCATCGGAAAATTCACGTGCGACGCAAGCCGTCCGCGAAACGAGCGGAATCGTCGCAACTTACAAAGGAAAACCGATAAACGCTCTTTACACTTCCACTTGCGGCGGACGGACGGAAGATTCGGGAAACATTTTCGATTTCAACGAACCGTATTTGCGCGGAGTCGAATGTTCGCTCGAAGGTCACAAACATTTTGAGCCGTTTTTGATTAAAAGTTCACGCGAATTGCCGAAGATCGACAATGAAAATCAACTCGAAATGGTTCGTCTGACATCGCAGTTTGCCGTCAACAATTTTCTGATGGCGACCAATCAGTTTTCCGACGAATGGTTTGAAATGCCGCCGAACGAAACGGAATTGCGAAGCTGGATAAATCAAATTTCATTAAAATTCGGCAAGCCTGCGCCTGCATTTTCTTACGATCTCGTGCGTTCGGTCGATTTTGCAAATTTTTTGGCGCAAATGCTTTACACGCCCGAACAAGCCGACACACTTTTGAGCGATTCGGACATAAATTATCAACTTTCGTTTGCTGACGGCGCAGATGTTGACAAGGAAAAACGCGCAAATGTCGCGATGCTTTTCCGCGACGGCTGGCTTTCGCTTTATCCCGATTTCAATTTTCATCCGCATCGCCCGATGCCGCGCAGTCGCCTTATTCGTTTAATTAACAACATTTACGCGAAGAAAAAATGGCTGCCCGCGATGCAGACGGGAACGGCAAAACCGACGACGGACGGGAAATTGATCTTGAAAAGCGGAAAAAGCGAAAAACAAGTCGTCGTCAATCCGAATGTTTTTCTGTTTCGTCAATTCGGCGATCAGTATTTTCAAGTCAAAGAAGTCGCGCTTGTCGGCGGCGAATCGGTCGCTTATCAAACGAACGGAATGGGCGAAGTTATCTATCTCGAAGTAAAACCGACGGACGAACCGACGGTGGCGGAAAATATGTCGCCGTTTACGTTTTGGAACGCGAATCTTTCGGCTTCGGCGGTTCAATCGCGTCTTTCGCGCTACGTTCGCGGAATGGGAACTTTGCTCGACGTAAACATCACAAAACGCGGATATTCGCGCCGCCCGATCGAATTGCAGTTAATTACTTCAAACGGAACAAAAACGCTTTCAGGCGGAAAAATCCGTTCGGCTTTGCGTTTCAAAGAACAGCTTTTCGTAATGAACAAAAGATATGACGGCAACGGTCGCGCCGTTTCGTATTCATTCACCGGACGCGGCTGGGGACACGGCGTTGGAATGTGTCAATACGGAGCATACGGACTCGGCAAAATGGGCGTAAAATACGATGCGATCTTGAAGCATTATTACACCGGAATCACTTTATCGAAGGCTTATTAAGAAGATTTTGCCCACGAAACACACGAAAGAAACGAAATTAAAACAAAATAATTAGAAATCTTTTTTCGTGATTTTCGTGTATTTCGTGGGCAAAATCTCTTCTTTCAAAAGTTTTCATTTGCCATTAACGCAAAAAAAGTGTCTAATATTGGTTTGCTCGGTCAACAGTTTATCCGGGTAGAAGGAGGTGACAAAAACCGAATGGCTTTTGTATCAGTTAATAATAACGAATCAATCGAAAGTGCGCTGCGTCGTTTTAAGCGTAAAGTGATCAGCGAAGAAATCATCAAAGATTTGAAAAAGCACGCGCATTTTATTCCGCCCGGACAAAAGGCGAAATTGAAATCGGCAAATGCACGCAAGCGCAACCGCAGACGTTTCCGTCAGGTTCGTCCGAATAACAATACCAATCAACAAAGACCGATGGGTCAGAACAATAACAACCGCTAAAAGTTGTGTAAACCAATGAATTTAAGATGCGTGAAGCGTGTGTGTTTTTAGACATTCACATTTCACGCATCTTTTATTTTTTGGAAAATTATCCACAGATCAACTCAGATGAACACGGATAATTTTTAAGTTTTGATAAAATCTTTCTTTGAATCTGAGTTTATCTGTGTTCATCTGTGGATGAAAAAGTTTTAAGTAAATGGCTTCGGAAAAAGTTCGTATTTTAATCACCAACGACGACGGTTATCATTCGGAAGGAATTATCGCGCTCGAAAACGCGCTTTCGGAAATCGGCGATGTGTTTGTCGTCGCGCCGGCTTCGGAAATGTCGGGCGCGTCGCACAGTTTGACGCTTGCGCGACCGCTTCGGATTCGCCAGATCGACGCGCGGCATTGGACGGTTGACGGAACGCCGACCGACTGCGTGACGCTCGCTTTGAATCAAATTCTTTCTGCCGATGAACGTCCGCACATCTGCGTTTCGGGCATCAATCACGGCGCGAATTTAGGCGATGACGCAACTTATTCGGGAACGGTCGCGGGCGCGATGGAAGCAACGATTCTCGGAGTCTCTGGTTTGGCTTTCAGCCTTGTTGCCAACCGCAATCACGATTTTACGGAATCTGCGAAGATCGCCAAAGAGATCACGGAAATGGCTCTGCAAGAAGGTTTGCCGCCGAAAACGCTTTTGAATATCAACGTTCCGAAAGGCATTCCGCTCGGCATCAAAATTACGAAACAAGGTTTTAAGGACGCGCATCCTGTCATCAGCGAACATATCGATCCGCGCGGAAAGCCATATTACTGGATCGGCGAAGTGCGCGAAGGTTTTCACGCCGAAGGCGGAACTGATTTTGAAGCGATCGACGAAGGTTTCGTTTCCGTCACGCCGATGCGAAGCGATCTGACGAATTATACGGCGATCGAAATGATGCAAAGTTGGGAAAAGTAATCTAAAATCTGAAATTTTATGGATGAATATCAGATTCCGAGAGAAAGAATGGCGGCGCGTTTGCGCGATCATTACAAAATCCGCGACGAACGCGTTTTAGGCGTGATGGAAAAACTGCCGCGCCATTTTTTCGTTCCCGACGCGTTAAAAGTTCAGGCTTATAAAGACAACGCTTTGCCGATCTCGTCGAATCAAACGATTTCCCAGCCGTTTATCGTTGCGCGAATGACCGAACTGCTTGAATTAACGCCCGAATCGAGAATTTTGGAGATCGGCGCAGGTTCGGGTTATCAAACGGCTATTTTGGGAAGCTTGGCGGGAAAGGTTTTCGCCATCGAACGTATTCAGATTTTGGCGAAAGAAGCGCAGGAACGAATTCAAAAATTGAATTTTCATAACGTCACACTTCGTTGTGCGGACGGAACGAACGGTTGGGAAATTTACGCGCCTTTCGACGGAATTTTGGTTGCGGCAGGCAGTCCTGCAATTCCCGAACCGCTTGTTCAGCAATTGAAAATTGGCGGAAAATTGGTAATTCCGATCGGACAAGACCAAAAATCGCAACATCTTTTCCGCATCACACGAACAAATAAAGGCTTTCAAACGGAAGATTTCGGCGCGTGCGCTTTTGTTCCATTGATCGGCGAACACGGTTGGAAATAGTTTTTGCAATTAATAGAAGTTAGACTTTGAATTTATGAAATTTTTGGCATTATTTTTCGGCATTTTTGAAGACATCAAAAAAACTTTCTGGTTTCTCGATCCGAATGTTTTAATCAATACTTTGCTCGATTGGTTCGGCGTTTATGCGTATGTCGGTTTGTTTTTTATCGTTTTCGCCGAAACGGGTTTAGCCGTTGGATTCTTTCTTCCCGGCGATTCTCTGCTGGTCGTGACCGGACTTTTTGCCAAAACCTATCCCGAAAAACTCAACATTTTCATAGTTTTGATTTCATTTTTTCTCGGTTCGGTAATTGGCGATTCGACCGGATATTGGACGGGCAGAATAATGGGACAAAAGCTTTTCAACAACGAAAGATCGCGCATTTTCAAACCTTCGCGCGTTGCGAAAGCGCATGCGTTTTTTGAAAAATACGGACCGAAAACCGTTCTTCTGGCGCGTTTCGTCCCGATCGTCCGCACATTTGCGCCGATCGTCGTCGGCACAGCGGAAATGCCTTATAAAACATTTTTGCCATACAGTATCGCAGGCGGCGTTTTGTGGATTTGCAGTATGGTTTTAGCCGGATATTTCTTCGGCACAATGATCGAAAACGCACTCGGCATCAAGCTTCAAGATCACATTGAAAAAGTCGTGATCGTCGTCGTTTTTCTCTCGCTTTTGCCGCCGATCATCGAATTTTTGAAAGTCAAATTTGGCAAAAAAGAAGTCGAAGCGGAAAATCAAGCTTAAAGTTTTCAGTTATTTAAATTTTCGTTTGACTTAATCGCTTTCGTTTATTAGAATCTGATACTTGACTTAACGGGGCGTGGCTCAGCCTGGTAGAGCGCACGGTTCGGGACCGTGAGGTCGGATGTTCAAATCATCTCGCCCCGACCATTTATAATAAAAAAGGCTTTCAAGTTAAAAACTTGAAAGCCTTTTTTATTATAAATTATACCTATTTTTTTACTTAACTTTGTTAGCTTTTTCTCATAATCCATCAATCGAATAAGTTAGACTTTATTTTACAATTCACGCTTATGTAAAATATTGTTTACATTCTTTGGCTATTTCAATATAATTAAGCTTAATCCGTAAATTACGGTTAATTTGAACTTAATCTTTGTAAAAATTCTCAAATCTGTTCTAAGAACAAATTAAATTTTTCATACAACAAAAAAATTCTATGCAAAACAATCCAATCTTTCTGAATCGCAATTATCTTCTCTTCCTTTTGTTTTGTCTGACATTATCAATTAATGCGGCGCCGGGCGATCTGGACACAACATTTTCTCAGAACGGTAAACTTACAAACACTTTTACAAACTTCGAGTTTAATACCGTATTAAGCAATGGCGACGATGAATCCAAAGCTGTAAAAATTCAACCTGACGGCAAAATTGTTGTGGCAGGCAACAGCGATTACGGTTCATCAAAAGTTTGCAGTCTTGCCCGCTTTAATGAAAATGGCACTTTGGACTTAACTTTCGGTGACAATGGAAAGGTTATTAATTCGATAAATAAAGAATTCTTTTGTACGAGTCTCGGAATCCAAACTGACGGAAAAATCGTGGCTGCGGGATTTACCAGATTTTATTTACCTTCAGGAAAAAGCGTAATTAATTTTGCAGTTCTGCGCTTCAATGCAAACGGCTCGCCGGACACTAATTTCGGAAATAACGGTAAAGTCATCACTTCGATCTCGGACAAAGATTATGCCAACACTCTTGTGATTCAGCCCGACGGAAAGATCATTGTGGCAGGTCAGAGTATTAATAATACAGGTCAATTTCGAAGTAAAGATTTTGCGCTGGTTCGTTACAATGCAGACGGTTCACTAGACACAACTTTCGATCTCGACGGAAAAGTGACGACACTTTTTCCATACTTTGAAGCATCTGCAAATGCGGTTTTGCTTCAGTCTGATGGTAAAATCGTTGCCGCAGGTTACAGTAAAGCACTGAAAAAGGATTTTGCTTTAGCGCGTTATAATGCCGACGGTTCGCTCGATCTGTCTTTCGGCAATGAAGGCAAGGTCGTAAATTCGATTTTAGAACAAGACGACGAAGTAAACGCCGTTGCGATACAAGCTGACGGAAAGATCGTCGTCTCAGGATATACCTTAGTAGATGAATACCAAAACAGCGATTTTGCGCTTTCCCGTTTTAACACAGACGGTTCGCTCGACACGAGTTTCGGGAATAACGGTAAGGTAATTACTAATATTTATGTCAGTCCGTTTAATCAATTGAGTTCTTATGATAAATCTACCGGAATTGTCATTTCAGACAACGGAAATATTTTGGCGGCAGGAACGAGCAGTTTCGGCAGAGGAGATTTTGCGCTTGCTTGCTATCGCCCCGACGGAACGCTGGACACAACATTTGAAGGCGGCGGGAAAGTCTTGGGCGGTATTTGGGTAAATGACAACAAGTTAAATGCTTTGACGATTCAAAACGACGGGAAACTAGTTGCTGTCGGCACCAGTAAAATGCAATATGATTATGATATTTCGGTTGCCCGCTTTAATCGAAACGGTTCGCTCGATCCGTCTTTTGATCTTGACGGAAAAACCTTTGCCGGTGTCGGTGCAGTTTACTCGAATGCTAATTCAGTTGCCATTCAAGCTGACGGGAAAATAGTCTCTGTCGGACTTGCGGGAAGTCCTGAATACGATACTGTCCTCAATTATTTTGCGATCGCCCGTCACAATGAAGACGGTTCATTAGATACGACTTTTGATAATGACGGCAAGGTAATTACATTCATTTGCGGAAAAGATTCGGCAAAGTCCGTTGCACTTCAAAAAGACGGCAAGATTGTTGTTGCCGGAGTTTCAGAATGTTTATCGAGTTATTGGAACAATAAATTCGTGCTTGTCCGATATAATTCTGACGGTTCCTTAGATACAAGCTTTAACGGCAACGGAATAGTCGTGACATCTATTTTCGGATTAAATGATTATCCAAACAGTGTTTCGATCCAAGATGACGGAAAAATTATTGTTGCAGGTTATTCAATTAGAGCCGGTAAATCATATTTTTCAATCGTTCGATATAACACAGACGGATCGATCGATAATTCCTTTGGTAAAAACGGAATAGTAACCACACAGTTTTTCGATTCATACGATGAAGCAAAAGCTTTGTCCATACAGCCAAACGGAAAAATTATCGTAGCAGGAACAAGTAATCATGATTTCGCCGTTGCACGTTTTAATGCCGACGGTTCTTTGGACACAACCTTCGATCGTGACGGCAAAGTAACTGTTCATATTTCCGAGTATGATTTTACAAATGCAGTTGCATTGCAAAATGACGGAAAGATCGTAATTGCCGGAAGCACCGGAAATTCTTTCTACAATGATTTGGTTTTAATCCGCTTTAATTCGGACGGTTCTATGGATTCTTTGTTTGGTAATCAAGGAATAGTTACCGTAACAAACGAAGAGAGAAAACTAGAAGCAACTGCGGTAGCTATACAAGCTGACGGAAAGATAGTGACCGGAGGCAACAAGAATACATATCCCGGTGATTTTTCAATTTGCCGCTTCAATTCCGACGGCTCACTCGACAATTCGTTTCAAAACAGTTCAAATCCGCTTTACGGAAATGGCGGAAGAGTTAATATCGATATTTTAGACGGTTCGTCAGATGTTCTTAACTCAATGGTGATAGATTCTTTAGGCAGAATAGTTGTCGCAGGAAATGCCAATGGAAATTTTGCAGTCGCCAGAATTCTCGGAGATAATGCTTTACCATCAGTTTATATTTCTCCGAAACGAACTTTCAGCAAAAATTAAACGCAGAATCTTAGTAAAATTCAGAACTAATTAGGCTGGAAAACTTAAGGAATGGAGGCGGCGGGAATCGAACCCGCATCCAAGAGTTGCGACCAGTGGACTCTACACGTTTAGTCGTATTCACTTAAAATTTCGCTTTTCGCAAGCAGGTGAACCGACAAGACCTTGCAAAAAGCTATCCTGACTAATGTTTCGCAGGCGTTCGCAGGCGGAGAACGCGCGCTAGCTTGAACTAAGTTATGCCTCAACCGGTCGCATCAAGCAGACTTCCGGCGAGACACTTGTGGTTAGTTTAAAAACTAAGCAGCAAGGGCTAATTCTTGATTAGCATTTGTGTTTCTTACAATGTATTAACGGTCTATCGTAAGCAAGCCCGACGTGCATCCAAAGATCTATACAAGCCCCTGTCGAAGCCTGTCGCCCCCATAAAAAGGAAAGCTAGTTTACAGCATTTTAGAGGTGAAAACAACGTGTAAAGTTGTATTATTTCTTCTTGCTTTTGCCGAACGAAAAACGCAATCCGGTTGACATCAGAAAGTCATTTTTCTCGGTTAGGCTGACAGGTCGGCTGTTGTAGCGGTTTCCGATGGTCAAATGCCAGCCGAGCCAATTGTTCAAATCGGTTTGCAGCGAAGCATCGAAAAGTGCGCGCAGATTGCCGAAACGCGAAATATTCGGATAAACGACCAAACGATTCGTAAGTTTTGCGCGGTTGTTGAGTTTTAATTTAGCTTCTTCACCGAACAGCATTTCGGCAGAATTGCGCCTGATGCCGTTGGAAAAATCTTCAAAGTTATGTGTAAAACCGCCTGTAAAATCGAGTGTTACGCGATCGCTTTTGACGGCGTGATAACCTGCGCCGCCGCCTAAAACTGCACGAAGATTTAATTTCTGCGGTTTGTTGTACTCAAAATCGCCCGAACCGAATCCGAACCAATTTTTGTTGATATTTACGTCATACCGCGCACCATACCAAATTTGCGCCGCCGTGATGCGATGCCTGCCGCCCGTCGAATTTCTGATGTGAAGCGCGTTTGCATAACCCGTAAATTTCGTTTCAGCCGTTTCACGAACGGCGCGAAATGCACCTGAAACCGTGCGTGTGTCCGAATTTCCCGCCGTCATACTGAAACCCGCGTCGAAGGTTCCGCCCCAAAAATCGGTAAATTTATTGTCTTTAATTCGTTTTTGTTCGATCTCGAAAGTTTTCTGTGCTTCGGGCGTGCGAACGTCTTTGAGTTTCGATTTTTCGAGTTCGATCTCTTCATCTTCTGATTTTTCGAGGTAAAGAATTCCGTCTTCGGCGTTGAGTTTCGCTTCGATAACTTTGCCATCCTCGATCGTCACGCTGAGCGGTTCGTCAGAAACGACTTCGGCAACCGACGACCATTTTATCTTGATCGTTCCGGCAGATTCGGTCTGAATCGTGATCGAATCGCCTTCTTTTTTGACGATCTTTCCGGTCAAACGGTCGCCGTTCGTCATCACGATCCGGTCGGCAAAAACGGTCGAATTCAAGATCAAAACCGCAAACAGGGCAACGATAATCAATTTTGGCATTTCACTTCTCCGCTATTCGTTTTTTGTTATGAGAATCGAGAAACAAATAATTTAAGTTTATAAGTTTATCAAACTCTCTGCGGATTTGTGAAGGTTTTTATAAACCGATGCCTTTTGCTTTGACTAAACTCAGTTCCGTCTGCATTTCGAGATAATCGACCAATTTCAAAAAATCCATGCGCGGATACGAATAACGACCGACATTTTTGAACGCAAGTGACGGTTTGTTGCCGTCAAAAAGATGAAATCCCCAATATAAAAGCTGTTTTGAAAAACGAATCGCCGTTTCCGTCGGGTCAATGTAATGAAGCCGCGAATCGGTTTCGGACATTTGTTTGAATTGCGTTTTCAAAACTTGATTCAATAAATTATTGCGGTTGTCTTCGTCGGTTTGCAAATTGTTTATCAAAACGAAAAGCTCGGCTTTTGAATTTTCGCGTCGGATCGAAGCGAGAGTTCGTTTGATAACATCGGCGTTTTTATTGATTCCGAGCGGATTCAAAGTCGTCGGAATTAAACAGTAATCAAACTTTCTGACAAATTCGACCGGATTTGCTTCAAATTCAGGATTGCAGTCGCAAATTACGATCTTCGTATCTTGATAATCGCGTTCATCCCATTCGTCCTTGTTTAAAACCGAAACGACCGAACCCAAGTTTCCTTTATTCGACGGCAGATAAACACCTTCGCCGAGAAGTTTTCGTAAATTTTGCTGATGATCGAGATCAATTAATGCAACATCGTAGCCGTTGAGCGCAAAACCGCCCGCGAGATGCGCCGAAATCGTCGTTTTGCCGACACCGCCTTTACAGGTAAAAACGCCGATGTAAGTCGTTTTATCACGTTCGTCGCGGCGGTCGATCTCTTCGCAATTTCGAATCAATTTATGCTCGCGCAGAATCGCCAATTTCAGATTCGTGATCTTTTCTTCGCGCAAATACGAATAAACCGACGGCGTAAAACCGCTCGTCGAGATCAGCAAACCTTCGCGGAAATTTTTCGCCGTGTCGAGACTCAAAAAATCCAGAAATTTTTCAACTTGTCCGAGATGAACTTTCGCACGCTGATTGCGAACCTGAACGGCGACTTTTTCACCGGGTTTTGAGGCATCGATGTCGTATTCTTTAATATTTTTCGGTGTCACCTGCGCCGAAAATCCTTCGCGGCGCAATAAAAACAGAGCCATCCGTTCCATTTCGGTGGCTCTTTCGATAACAACTTCTCTTTTCCGGTCTGAATCGGTCAGAACATCCAACAATTCAGCCCAGCGCATTCCTTTTTTTTGGGGCATTTGTAAAACTCTTTATTTCTGAGGATTTTTAATATTCAAGGGGTTTAATTTCATATTAAAAATCTTTTTAATTCCCTGTTATCGTCCGTTTTTCGTAATAGTTTCTTATATTTACGAAAATAAATTTATTTTTCGCCGAAAGCCGCCAAAACTTCGTCGGCGTGTTCGTCAACTTTTACTTTTTTGAAGATTTTGACGATCTTTCCTTCTTCATCGATCAAAAAAGTCGTGCGGTTGATGCCGAAATATTTTTTGCCATACATATTTTTTTCGCCCCAAACGCCGTAAGATTCGACGATTTCTTTTTCCGTGTCGGCGAGCAGATCAAAGGGCAAACTGTATTTCGAGATAAATTTTTGATGCGATTTTTCGTCGTCTGTCGAAACGCCGAGAATCTTAATTCCTTTTTCTTCAAAGACATCAAAAGAATCGCGCAAGCTGCAAGCTTCTTTCGTGCAGCCCGGCGTGTCGTCTTTCGGGTAAAAATATAAGACGACGCGCTTTCCTTTATAATCAGAAAGTTTTACGTCGTTTCCGTTTTGATCTTTGGTTGTAAAATCCGGTGCAAAATCGCCTTCGTTAAGCATAAATCCTCAAATTTGTTATGATTATTCCAAATTTCAGATTCCAAATTCCAAATTAGAGTTCATAATCTGGAATCTGAAATATATCTAAATTGTAGCAAATGAAACCGCTTTCGGAAAAACAAGCCTTGCTGAAATTGCGCGAACTGAAAGACGCTTTTCGCGAAACTATCAAGCAAAATTACGAACATCGCGCAAAATCCTGCGAAACCTGCGAAACGAAAGGAATTTGCTGTTTGGATGCGCATTTCGTAAACGTTCACATCACGAAACTCGAAGCCGGTTTGATCAAAGAAGAACTCGAAAAATTTTCCATTGAAAAACAAAAAGAAATTTACGAACGAATCGAAAACACGATCGAAACTTACCAACTTTCAACTGAAGGCGACACTTTTTCGCAAACCTTCGCGTGTCCGCTTTTTGAGAAAAATGTCGGCTGTTTAGTTCATTCGGTCAAACCGATTCCATGCATTCAGCACGCCTGCTACGAACGCAAAGAAGATTTGCCGCCCGACGAATTACAGCAAAATGCGGAAGAAAAAATTGAAAAACTCAATCGGCAAACTTATAAAAATTTTCCGCAATGGCTTCCGCTTCCCGTCTTTTTGAGCAATTTAAAATCTGATTCGTGAAACCGGAAGTTTATTGTTTACGAATTTTCGCGTTTTTTATAAAACCATTCCGCCGCTAAAACCGCAGGAATTCCGATCGCATACATCAAAATTACGGCGTTTTTTATAAATCCGCTCCAATTGAAAGTCAGCGGCGCAACATTTGAAAAGGGTAAAACGGCAAAACGCATAATTGTGTGGACGAGCAATCCGTAAACGACAGCATTAATCCATTTATTCCATTTCAAAAACGATAGTTTCGGATAAACAATTAAATAAAACGCCGTCCAGAAAATTGCGATAAAGTAATGAAATAATGCTCCGTAAACAACCATTTCATTTCCGCCTTCCAAAGCCGCTTTTCCGAATGCGCCGCTCGCAATGTATTTAAGTGTTCCGACCGCATTTCCGCCTGCGAGAATAAAAATTGCGGACAGAATATCGATCGTTCCGGCGATCAATCCCGTGACGAGAATCGTTATCGACAAATCTCGAATTTTCATATTTTACGTTTTAGTTTGAAGTTTTCCGCCTAAAATTGACAGAGGAATCAGCGGCAAAAGAATCAAAACGTGATACCAAACAGGCACATAATCGAGAATCATCGAATGAACAAAACTGCCGAAAGCAAGCAGGAAAATCCCCAATAAAAGCGGCGATTTGAAATTTTCTTTTGAGATCGATGCGGCGATAAAACCTGTAATTACAGTAAATACAGCACTTCTCAAAACAGCAATGACCATAATTGTCGTTGCCATCGTAAAAGGTGTTTTGTTTGTGATTGCGGCTTGAAGTGCGGCTTGCTGTGTTCCGTAAAAATCGGGTGAAAGCATCATCCAAATCGCGTCGCTTATAAATAAAAATATTGTCCAAACTATAAAACCGACAACCGCGCCTAAAATTATTCGAACCATTAATTTTCTCCTTTTTGTGTCGTTCTATTTCATTAAATCGGCTGTTTGTTGATGCTTCACTTCAGACTAAATTTAAATCTGCCGATTCTTTAATTTCCCGCCCAAAATCGTCATCGGAATCAATAATCCCAAAAACAAAATGTGATACCAGATAGGCAAATAATTCCAGTAAACCGATTGCACCAAGCTTCCGAAAACTAAAAGCAAAATGCCGAGTCCGATCGGTGTTTTGAAGTTTTCCTTGGAAATCAAAACCGCAATAAATCCTGCGATCACGGAAAAAATCGCGCTTCTGACGAGCGAAATCAGCAAAAGCGACGAATCGAGCGCAAAGGTCGTTTTATTGTCGATTGCCGTTTGAAATTCGGCAAAATTTTTCCCATACCAACCGGGCGAAAGCATTCTCAAAACAGCGTCGCTGCCGACCCACAGAAAAGCCCAAATAAAAAATCCGGCGATCACCGCCAAAACTATCCGAACCATAATTTTTCTCCTTTATTCGATGTTTTGTCCTAGATTTAGAATGTAGCCGTTGCAATCCTTGATACCGAACTCGCGCATTCCGTAGTCGAAATTTTCGAGTCCGTAAATGATCTCGACATTATCTTTCAACTTTTCCCAAAGTTCGTCAACATTTTCGACCTCAAAATAGATCGTTCCCGTCAAAAAAGGCTTTTCAAATTCGGGATTTTCGTTCGGTAAATGAAAAGCGATCTCGTTTTCGCCATTCCACAAACTTATCCAACAAGGCACATCTTGCGGATATTTTCCGCGACATTCAAAACCCAAAAACTTTTCGTAAAACTCGCGCGTTTCTTCGATATTTTTCGTCACCAACATCGGCGTAATTCGTTTGATTTTCATAGCTTTTCGATCGTAAAAAACCAAAAAAGGACAAAGGAAGGCTTCCGTTACTTCCAATGTCCTTTCCTTGCTTTCGCCTTTGCCTATTTGCGAAAATTAAGCCGCTTTTTTCTTTGAATCGGTTTTCGTTTCAACGACTTCCGCCGTTTTCGTTTTTTCGATTCGCGCCGTCATACGTTTGTCGAGATCGACGATTTGTTCAGCGGTCAAATGATAAATGTTCGGCTGATTATGATAAATTCTCGCGCCGGTAATAATATCCGCACGTTTGAAACCGTTTTCTTCGGCTTTTTTGATGAGATCGTCGATCGTCATTTCATTCTGCACGAGCGTTAGCGGTTTCTTTTCTTCGATAAATTCGGGAACTTCCGATTTTGTAGGCTTTTCAAACGCGAGTTCCAAAGCCTGTTCGCCGCGCATATGATCGAGAAAATCTTTGAAAGTAATATTTCCGGTCATTTCGTAGCCGACTTCAAACGCAGGCGAATTGGATTTCACGACTTGGAAAACGCGTGTAATTTCGCCGTCGCGTTCTTGAAGCGAAATTTCGACCATCACGTCAACGAAGTATTCCAATCCCGAAGCCGTCATCGGCAAAACGCGTCCGATCTCGTTATCTTCTTTTGCTTCTTTGCCTTTCGCGGGAATTTGGTCGGCGATCACGACGCATTTTCCGCTTTCAAAGCAAAGTTTGCGAAGGACATTCTGCAAAATCATCTGATCGGCGGCAAGTTCTTCTGCCGAAGGCTGCGCGAGCGGATCGCCCGTTTTTTCGCGCACCGCTTCGAGCATTTCCGAGTGTTTCGCGCTAAAATACGCTGCCCATGAATCGAGCGCGAAACAGCCGTAATTTTGTTCCTGTCCTTCTCCGTTGATCGCCCATTCGATAAAATCCGGCAATTCGTCGGTTTCTTCGATCTCGAGCGCGTCGAATGTCGTACCGACACCGCGCAAAAGACGCGCTTTGCGTTCGATGTCAAAAATACAAAGTTTGCCTAAACCCGCTTCGCTCATTGAGCGGATAAAATGACTTTTCCCAACGCCTGCGCCGCCGCGAATCGCCATAATCAAGCGTTGCTGGCGCGGAATTCTGCTTAATGGATTGATCTTTGGTTTGTTTGGATTTTTCATTGTTGCTTTCTCCTAATTCTTAACTTAATGTCCAACTTTATTTTTTGTTTCTTAAACACCTACCGTCAAAGGCGTTTTGTTTCATTGATGCAACAAATCTAGCATAAGTTGTTTCACGTTTCAAGAGTGAAACAAGTTTTTTTTGAGATTTTTAAGATTTTTCGTAAAAAAGCTGAGTTTAAAGCAAAATAAAAGCGGCATATTTACCGCTTTTACCAAGATTTCAGTTTTGTTTCACCGAATTACCAGATTTTTGCTAAAAGTTCCGAAAACCAATTGCTTGTTTCACTCGTTGTTTCATTCGCCTGCGGTGTCGGCGACGGCGACATCATCGGGCTCGGCGACGGCGATGGACTCATCTCAGGACTTGGACTCGGTGACGGCGAAACCGTCGGACTTGGCGACGGCATTTCCATCGGTGTCGGCATCTCCATCGGCGTCGGTGTCGGCGTCGGCGTTTGCTGTGCCGAAGTAATTCCTAATGAACCCGCCGAAAAAACTACTGCCGCTCCGATCGTTAATAATGCTTTTTTATTCATATAACCTCCAAACTTATCTAAATGATTTCAAACTATTTGTATAGGGGTTGATATTACTTTGGCGAACATCGTGCCACGAAGGGTAAAATTCAGTTATTTCAGCAGTTACATGAGTTTAAGAATTTCCTTGAAATCGTAATCGAACAGAAACAATACAACTTTTTCGTATCGATACGCGACAAAAAATGAAACAGCCGAAGACACTTTCGCGCTTCGGCTGTTTGTTGAATTGAAAGTCGAATTACTTGATTTCGAGTTCGTATGGAAGCATCATCATCGCTTCGCCGTTCTGCATTCGGTCGAGAACGGACGCGAAACGGAACGTGCGGCGAACATCTTTCGGCATTGCGTCGAGCATTGCTTTTTGCATTTGCTGTTCTTTGGTTTCGGCAGAACCGCCGCCAAAAATGGTTTCAAAGAACGGACGCGCTTCGGGATATGAAATGCGGCGCACGTCTTTGTCGGCAGGCAGATTTGCAAGTTGTTTGGCAATTTCGATTGCTTTTTCAAGTCCGCCGAATTCATCGATCAAGCCGTTTTGTTTCGCCTGTGCGCCTGTCCAAACGTGACCTTGACCGATCGCGTTTACTTCTTCGTCGGTCTTGCTACGACCTTTGGCGACCTTCGGAACGAAGTTAGTAAAGTAAATATTATTCGTTTGTTCCTGCATCTTGGCGAGTTCGTCGCCTTCCCATTTTTTGTCTTCGCGGAAAAGTCCCGAATTTTTGCCGCGCGTCGTGTATTGCGTGCTGACGCCGACCCAATCATAGAAACCTTTCAAAACGGGTTTGCCCATAAAAACGCCGATCGAACCTGTCAAAGTCGAAGGTTCGGCGACAATTTTGTGGGCGTTGCAGGAAATGTAATAACCGCCCGAAGCCGCAACGTCACCCATCGAAACAACGACAGGCTTTTTGGCTTTGGCGTTTTCGAGCGCATACCACATCAGATCGGACGCGAGCGCAGAACCGCCGGGCGAATCCACGCGCAAAACGATCGCTTTGATCGAAGTATCGTTTGCGGCGTCGTTGATCGCTTTGACCATCGTGTCCGAACCGACCGTTTCGCCGTTGAGCGGACCGCCGCCCGAACTTCCGCCCGTGATCGCGCCGGAAGCGTAAATGACGGCAACGCGTTCGCCGTTGTTTAGCCCGAGCGAATCCGACGGAATTTCACGGTATTCGCTTGCCCGCAAAGTACGAAGTTTATCGTCGGCTTTGTAGCCGAGACGATTTTTGAAATCTTCGTAAATCTGTTCACGATAGATCGCGTCGTCGATCAAACCTTGCTGTTTGGCTTGCGGCGCATTGTAAGGCGCATTATCTATCAAAGCTTTCACGTCTTCGGGCGATTTTTTGCGAGTTTCGGCAATCGTCGAAACCATTCTGCCGTAATAATCGTCCATAATGGCGTTGATCACTTCTTTTTGCCCTTCGTCCATTTCTTTTTCGGTGTATTGATTCGGCGCGCTTTTATATTTTCCGATTCT
>DAITPE010000025.1:0-19270 GCA_036833775.1 Pyrinomonadaceae bacterium
TTTCTACAAATCTCTATTTAGACAGAAAGATTTGAACAGTGCTGAAAAAGTAAAGCATTAGTCCCAATCGGGAAGGGATTTTTACTTCATAAAGTGCGTAATGGCGGAACTTTCTCTAAAAAGCAAACAAAAACAAGAACAAATCGGACAGGTTCATTATGAATTCACTAAAGCAGCAAGAAAATTTGCCGAAAGCCATCCAAACACGGCAAATTAAAGTTGGAAAATGGAACGAGAGCCTCAAAAAATCTGATGTTAACCAAATCTGGACGGAATTACATCGAATCGTTTCATCACATCCATTGGTCAGAGCCTCGAAACGAGCAGGCTTTCTGGTCGAAGAAGGAAAATATAATGCTTACACGGACTTAACGCAAGAATTATTTGTCGCACTTTTGAGTAAAGAACGATTTCAGCATTATCTCGACACGGGAATGACCGATGCCGAGATCGAAGCCGAGATCAGCCAGATCGAGTTGACGAATATGCTCACGGCAGAACTCCGTAAGCGTTATCCTGAAAGTTATCGCTTAGCACGCCGCATTTCTACCTTAATCCAAACCAGCAACTCATTTAAGCGTTTCGACAACGTCAATAATCCCGAAGCACACCGCCGTCTTGCCGACCGTCTTTACGGACTCACCGAATGGTCGGACAGAAAAATGCGCCGTGATAATCAGGAAATGGACGAACGCGTCAAAACCGTTTCATTCCAAAGCCGCGATACTCGTATGGTCGGATGCACGGGCGACGCACAGATCGTCATCAGCAATACCGAACTCGAAAAGCTCATTATCAGAGTTTTTAAGGCGATCGATTCGCCGGTCGATGTTCGCAGTCTGCGTTCGTTCGTGATGTCACGTTTGCCGATTATGGACATTCATCTCGTTCCGGTTTCGGGAACTTCCGACAATGAAAACGACGACCGCACCGAATACGAATTTGCCGATTCGCGTGAAACGCCAGAAGAAGATATTCTGCGTCGCGAAGCCGAAGTTTTAGCCGCCGGATATGTCGAAAATTTCTTAAAAAATCTCGAAAAATCGGTGCGCGGCAAAGCCAAACAATATCATCGAATGATCTCGGTTTTGTGGCATTGCTATTTAATCTCAGACAGCGGAACACAGCTTGAAGTCGCGGAAATGCTCGGCGTTTCTGATTCATTGGTTTCCGATTACCGCAAACGCATCGAATCGAATTTACAGCAATTATCATTTAACGGCGTGAACGAAGCGCGCCAATTTGAAAAAGCCTTGAAACATAAAGTCCGCGAATTGATCGTAGTTAGTGAAGAGGAAAAAGTTGCGGTATAATTTTTCCTCGACAGTTTTGAAAACTGCCCCTGAAATAATTTATTTTTTTATACAAAAGTGAGTTCGATCAATGAGCAATTTTCGGGATTTCCTCTTCAAATTTTACGGTGTTGCAAAACGCACGATCGCCCCGAACCTCAAATATTCGCAGGAATTTTACGAAGATATTCTCGAAAAACGGATTGACCAAAACATAAATTGGCTCGATCTCGGCTGCGGGCATCATCTGCTACCGACTTGGCGATTTGAGCAAGAAAAGGCTTTGATTGATAAAGCCGGAAATGTCGTCGGACTCGATTTCGATTTTCCGTCGCTCTTAAAACATAAAACCATTCATAAAAAAGTCGCGGCAACGGCGGACTTTTTGCCTTTTAAAGAGAATTATTTCGACGCTGTCACCGCAAATATGGTCGTCGAGCATCTCGACAAACCGCAGATTCAATTTAACGAAATAAACCGCGTTTTGAAGCCGAACGGAATTTTTGTTTTTCATACGCCGAACGAATTCGGCTATTTTTCTCTTGCCAGAAAAATGGTTTCGGGAAAAATGGCGAAAAAATTGGCGAAAATCTTCGACGGCAGAGATTCGGACGACGTTTTTGAAGTTCATTACAAAGCAAACAATCAAAAAAGCATCGAAAATCTCGCTGAAGAAACGAATTTTACAATCGATAAGATAAGTTTTGTAAGTTCCGATGCGGTTTTGGCTTTGATTCCGCCTTTTGCCGTTGCCGAACTTATTTGGATAAAACTTTTAATGTTGAAATCTTTGCATTCGATGCGGACGAATTTGATTGTAGTTTTGCGGAAAAAAGCGTAACTTTAATTGACAGAAAATGTTGACCGGCGATTCAAAAAGAAAAGATTACGAAACACTGAAACCCAAAAAGCGAAGCAATTTGCAGGGCGAAGTTTCGTCACTTGCGCCGTCGAAAAATTCGGCTCAGAACATTCAGCCGGCTGACGACGTAAAACCGCGAATTGCAGAAAACGCTGAAAATAAAGAATTTGCGGAAATTCGACAATCTGAAAATCAATTTCAACCAAAAATCGAAGAACCGAAATTCGTCGAACTTCCTTACGCCGAACAGAAAAAGCAGGAAAAAAAACAAAAAGCTGTCGATAAAGACTTGAAACTTTTGAAAAGCGATGGTTGGATTGCGCGAAACGGACATACTTTAACGTATGTCGGCGTTTTTCTGTTCAGTTTTTTCGTGTTTTTTCGTCCATACGAATTGATTCCGGGATTAGGTTTTTTAAACAGCGGCGCATTTATTATTGCGATGGCGACGCTTGCAATTTACATCCCGACGCAGTTTACAACCGAAGGAAATCTGACGATTTTCACGACCGAAGTAAAATGCGTTTTGGCGATGGTTTTTCTTGCGCTTTTTTTGATGCCGATCTCACGTGATTTTGCGACTGCTTGGGAAACTTTCAACGATCCGTTTATCAAAGCCGTGTTGATATTTATCGTGATGATAAACGTCATCCGAACGCGGAAACGCTTGGTCGGAATAATGTGGATTTCTTTCGCCATCAGCATTTATATGAGCTATACGGCGATTGCGATGTATTCGCGCGGCGAGTTTAAAACCGAAGGTTACCGCGTTTCGATCGATGTCAAAGGAATGTTTGAAAACGCCAACGAAATGGCACTTCACATCGTGACGATGATTCCGCTGATGATCGCGCTCGGAATGGCTTCGAAAAGTAAAATTTCTAAAATAATTTACTATTCTTTGACCGCACTTTTTCTTGCCGCAAACGTCGTGACATTTTCACGCGGCGGATTTTTGGGTTTGATCGCTTCGATGACGGTTTTCGTTTGGAAAGCCGGACGAAATAATCGAATTCGCACGATGGCAAGCGCATTGATTGTCGGAATAATTTTCATACTTGCCGCGCCGGGAAATTACGGCATCAGATTACTTTCGATCTTCATTCCCGGACTTGATCCGGTCGGTTCTTCCGATTTGCGAAAGGAAAATTTGATACTTTCGATTATCGTCACGATCAGAAATCCGTGGGGAATCGGCATCGGCAATTCGCCGACGTTCGGCGTTTACAATTTACAGACGCACAATGCCTTTACGCAGGTTTCATCCGAACTAGGTTTGCTCGGTTTGGCGGCTTATTTGATAATGATGATTAGCCCGTATCGAAAGCTCGGCGCGATCGAAAGACAACAGCACGAAAAAGGCGAATACGATTGGTTTTTTTATATGTCGATCGGTTTGCAGGCGAGTATCGTTGCTTATATGGTTTCGAGTTTTTTTGCTTCGATCGCGTATCTTTGGTTCATTTACTATCTGATCGGTTATGCCGTTGCAACGCGCAGAATTTATATGATCGAAAAAGGGCTTAAAGAAGAAGTTCAGGCAAATCCGCTCTGGCAAACGTCGGCGGTTTAAGAAATTGACGCAAATTATTGCTGAAACAGTTTTTATTCTGAGTTTAGCCATACTTTTTTACACGTATGTCGGCTATCCGCTATTCGTGTATCTTGTCAGCGTTTTGTTTCCGAAAAAAGTAAACAGCAATGAAATATTTCCAACCGTAACTATTCTCATCACAGCATATAACGAAGAAAATGCGATCGCGCAAAAACTCGAAAACACGCTCGAAATCGATTATCCGAAAGATAAATTGGAAATCCTCGTCGCTTCCGACGGTTCGACCGATAAAACCGATGAGATCGTGAAAAGTTTCGCGGAAAAAAGCGTGAAACTTTTTCGTCAGGAAGGTCGCGTCGGTAAAACGATCACACAAAATAACGCGGTCGAACAATCGGCGGGCGAAATTATTTTGTTTTCGGACGCGACAACAAATTATCAAAAAAGTGTTTTGCGTGAAATGCTGCCGAATTTTGCCGATGAAAAAGTCGGCTGTGTTGCCGGAAAACTGATTTACGTTGACGATTCAAAATCAAACGTCGGCAAAGGCGCGCAAAGTTATTGGAATTACGAAACTTTTCTCAAACAAAGCGAAAGTAACGCTTGTTCGCTGATCGGCGCGTCGGGGTGTCTTTACGCGGTCAGAAAGTCCGCGTATCAGCCGATGTATGCCGAAGCTTGTTCGGATTTTTTGATCTGCACGATCGTTTACAAACAAGGTTTGCGCTCGGTTTACGAACCGAATGCGATTTGTTTTGAAGAAACGAATCAAAGAACCGATAAGGAAATGAAGATGCGGATTCGCGTTATTTCGCAGACATTTACCGATCTTTGGCGCAATCGTCAAATGTTGAATCCTTTTCGCAGCGGTTTTTACGCAATTCAGCTTTTTTCGCACAAAGTTTTGCGTTATGCAGTTCCGGTTTTTTTACTGACGGCATTAATTTCATCAGCTTATTTGTCTGTTTCTAATTGGTTTTTTGAAATGCTTTTTCTCGCTCAAATCGCATTTTATTTGGTTGCCGCAATTGGTTGGTTGATCGAAAAAACAGTCGGGAAGATCGGTATTTTCGCAATTCCGCATTATTTCGTTTTGGCAAATCTCGCCTCGGTTTTAGGTTTTTACAAATTTCTGCGCGGCGAGAGATACGCAAGCTGGGAACCGATTCGTGAAAAAACTGAGGAAAACGACAATATTTCAACATTTAATCAGACTGTATGAGAATCTACAAAGAGGAAAAATACGCCGAATGCCCGCAGATCAGACAGCGTTTGACCGAAATTAAAAAAGGTCGGAATATCGCCGAAAATCCGCGTGTCAGTGTCATAATTCCGGCTTACAATATTTCCGATTTTGTGGTTGAAACTCTGAGTTCGGTTTTTGCCCAAACTTATAAAAACTTTGAAGTCATTTTATTAAACGACGGTTCAAAAGATACGGATGAATTAAAAAAAGTAATCGAACCGTTTTTCGATAAATTGGTTTACGCCGAACAATCGAATCTCGGCGCATCCGAAGCCAGAAATGCGGCAATTTGTCTTTCGCGCGGCGAACTTCTTGCTTTTCTCGACGGCGATGATATTTGGCTTCCCGAATTTCTCGAATCGCAGATCGAGCATCTCGACAAAAATAAACTCGATATGATCTATTGCGATGCCGAACTTTTCGGTGAAGAGCATTTTGCAGGCGATAATTTTATGCGGACTTCGCCTTCAAATGGTGAAGTAACAACAGTTAGCCTGATTTCGACCGAATGCAACGTGATCACTTCAGGAACGATTTTAAAAAAGAAAATCGTCGAGGAAATTCATCTTTTCGACAGAAAGTTGAAAAGAATGCAGGATTACGATCTTTGGTTTCGCGTTGCCGGTGCAGGTGCGAAAATCGGTTATCAGAAAAAAATTCTGGTCAAATATCGTGTGCGCGCCGACAGTTTATCGGGATCGAATGTCGAACGCGCCAGCCGTAACATTATGGCTTTGAATGTTTTAAAGGAAAAATACGAACTGGATGAAGCCGAACTTAAAGCTTGGGATGAAAAAATGGCAGCTTACATTGCCGAATTTGAATTAGAAAAAGGCAAACTAAGCCTTGTAAACGGCGATTTTGTCGAAGCCGAAGATTTGATCATCCGCGCGAACCGATATTACCGCAAACCGAAGCTTTTTTTGATCATCGCATTAATGAAGATTTCGCCGAAACTTACTGTAAAATTATTTGAGAAAATCCGTCCGGCAGAATTTTCGTTCATTACCCCAAATAAATCCTAAATCTGAAATCAGTGGAAGAATCTCAGCAAAATACGTCGTTAAAAGCACAAAGCGCGTGGCTTTTGTTTGCCAAGATCGTCGGCTTTGTTTTCACGCTTTTGCTGCCGCTTTTGATCGTTAGATTTCTTCCGCAAGATCAAGTCGGCGTTTATCGACAAATCTTTCAAGTAATTATCAATGCCAACGCAATTTTGCCGCTCGGGGTTTCGATGAGCGCGTTTTATTTTCTTTCACGCGAAAAAGAAAGGCGTTCTGCGGCGATCTTGAATATTTTACTGTTCAATTTTATCGTCGGCGGCGTGGCGTGCCTGACGCTTTTTTTATATCCGCAACTCGTCGGAAATATTTTTCAAAATGCTGAAATAACAAGACTTGCGCCGAAAATCGGAGTCGTCATTTGGCTTTGGATATTTTCTTCTTTTCTCGAAACTGTCGCGGTCGCAAATCAGGAAACGCGGACGGCGACGGCTTTTATCATTCTCGCACAATTTACAAAAACGCTTTTGATGGTCGGCGCGGTCATTTTTTTCGCAAACGTCGAATCTTTCGTTTACGCCGCGATGATTCAAGCGGCTTTGCAAACGGTCGTTTTATTCGTTTATCTGAATTCGAGATTTCCGCGATTTTGGACGAAATTCGATTTCAAATTTTTCCGCGAACAGCTTTTTTACGCGATTCCGTTCGGACTTGCCGGATTGCTTTGGACGCTGCAAACCGACATTCACAATTATTTTGTCGGTTATCGTTTCAGCGCGTCGGAATATGCGATTTACGCTTACGGATGCTTCGAACTTCCTTTGATTGCAATGCTTTCCGAATCGGTCACGTCGGTTTTGATTCCGCGAATGAGCAAGCTACAAGCCGAAAACGACAAACGCGAAATGCTTCGTTTATCGGTGCGGACGATGCAGAAACTCTCATTCTTTTACTTTCCGATCTATCTATTTTTAGTCATCACGGCGCAAACTTTCATCGTCACGCTTTTTACGCGAAATTATCTCGCGAGCGTTCCGATCTTTTTGATAAATCTGACGCTGATGCCGTTTTACGTTTGGGTTGTTGATCCAATCGTGCGTTCGTATAAAGAACTCGGCAGATTTTTGTTGGCGACGCGGATTTTTATTTTTATTGCGTTAATTTCCGCGCTTTATTTCGGGATTCAGAATTTCGATCTGCGCGGAATGATTGCCATTGTCGTGGTTGTGACTTTGACCGAAAAATTCATTTCCACATCTGCGCTTTTACGAAAATTGGAAGTAAAAACGAGCGATTTTTATTTGCTGAAAGATGTCGCAAAAACCGCTTTTTCATCAATAATTGCGGGACTCGTTACGTTTTTATTTTACTGGCAGTTTAGCGAAAAACTATCGGCGTTAAGTGCCGCTTTCGTAACGAATCAAATCGGAATCACAAAGCTCGGCTTGATAGATTTCATTTCAGGAATTTTCGTTTTGGCAATCACCTTTTTGATTTTCGCGCCGATTTATCTGATTTTGACGAATTATTTCGGGCTGATCGATGAGGAAGAAAAAAGTTTTGTGAAAAAAATCTTCAACAATTTTGTTTTCATCATTTTCAAAAAAGACGAAGCGAAAACCTTATAATCTCTCTATTTGCAGTAAGTTGACCGCTTGCTCCCCGAAATCTACGACTGCTTGAAGTTGGCTTTTGTGAAGCATTGATCGCAAATGTCTGAGCAATAGAAACTTACGGTTTATCAACCTTTTATTTCTCGCCGTCAATGAAAATTTCAAAATATCGAGGCTGTAATTCTTAAACGCGTTAAAATCATAATTTAACGGTGAATTTTTATCTTCGTATGGAATGTGCGCCAATTTCGGGTAAGCAAAAGAAATTGTGTCCGTGTGAAATCGATGATCCAATAACAAATTTGCCGGAAGCGTCGCAAGAAAATCGAAAAGTTCGTTTTCGAGATACGGAGAGACCACATTTACGGAATCGCCGAAAAGATTAAACGGACTGACCGCGATGCAGCGGCGCGTGCGATTCCAAAAAAAGAATGAACCGATCGGATTCGGCGCGTCGGCGTGTTTGGTAAGCTCTTTGCAAAGATAATTTACGGCGCGTTCGCGACTGTATTTTTGATAAGTTTTTTGATCCAAAATTACCGGAAGAAATGCTTCTTTCTCAAAAATCTCGTCAGCCAATTCTTCAAATTTTCCTTGCTCGAACAAACTCAGACGTTTTTCGTTCAAAAACAATCCGGCAGAAAGCACGTCACCCGCGATTCCGTCGTAAACCGTTTGCCATCTGTCTTTTACAAAATCTGCCAAAGCCAAAAACCAGCCGTGTTCATTGACGGAAAATCCGGTCAAAACATTTTTACGGCGTTCAGCATCAAATCTCGTTTTATTTTGTTCGATTTGAAAATGTTTCAAATTCAATTCTTCGCAAATTTGTTTGGCGATTTTCAAATCTTCATTCGGTCGCGGCGGCGGATGAACGAGCGTCAAACACGCGTCGGGCAATAAATTTTGTTTGTGCAATTCAAATAAAATATGGCGCGAATCGCGTCCGCCGCTGATCGGAACGGCAAATTTTTCGTCTTTCGGCAAAGTTTTTTCGATCGCTTTTTGAAAAAGTTCATCGTAAATTTTGATCGCTTCATTTCGTGAAATTTCGAGTTTTTTTGAATAAACTATTTCTTGCGAAACGATTTCCATTTTGCCGTTTTGCCAAGTCAAAACGCTAGCAGGCGGCAAAGCCTTGATCGAAGCAAACAAAGTATCATTTCCGATCAGCCAGCCGAGCCGTAGAAAAACTCCGAAAGCATTATCGTTAAGTTCTTTGCTTTCATCGAATTCGAGAAGTTTTGAGATCGAATTTGAAACAATAATTTCGTTCGGTTTTTCCAAATAATAGATTGGATAAAAGCCGAAACGATCGTTTTGGACAATTAACTTTTCGCCGTCCCAATTCCATTCAGCGAAGGTGGTGCAGGATTTATTACCGAGAAAAACTTGCGGTTTTCCGTTTAGTTCGGTTTTGCTGTTTGCAAATGTGAGTTTGATGAAATTTTCCATTGTTAGATTTAAGCTAAATTCAACTTTGCATCATATTTACAATTAAAAATCTTGTCAATATTCGGCTTAAATAGTAAAGTAGTAATTGGCGTAAATCTTTACAAACCTTACGATTTCCACGAAAAATGCTCACGCATCTCAGACGAAAAGGTTAAATTAAAATTACAAGAATATGTGCGGAATTACCGGATTTATCTCAAAAGAAAAAAATCTGCCGATGGCGGAACGCGCTGATTTGCTCGATAAAATGTGCAAAATCATCACGCATCGCGGACCGGACGAACAAGGGACGATCGTGAAAGACGCGGCGGCACTCGGAATGCGGCGGCTTTCGATCATCGATCTCAAAAGCGGACAACAGCCGATTTTCGATTGTTCGGGAAATTTAGCAATTGTTTTTAACGGCGAAATCTATAATTATCAACAACTTAAAAAAGATTTAGAAGCTCGCGGACATCGTTTCAAAACAAATTCCGACACGGAAACGATCGTTCACGCTTACGAAGAATTCGGCGCAGATTGCGTGAAATATCTGCGCGGAATGTTTGCTTTTGCGATTTACGATTTTGCAGGCGAAAGTCTTTTTATCGCAAGAGATAGAGTCGGCAAAAAGCCGCTTTTTTATGCCAAAACAAAAGCCGGAAATTTTGTTTTCGGTTCGGAATTGAAAACTTTGCTCGAACACGGCGAAATTTCAAAAGAAATCGAACTTTCCGCACTCGATTCGTATTTGACCTTCGGTTATGTGACCGAAGAACTCTGCATTTTCAAAGACGTTCACAAACTCGCACCGGGACATTTTTTGATCTACAAAAACGGCGAAATTCGCACTGAAAAATATTGGGATTTTGAATATTCAGGCGAAACCGAAAATAAATCCGAAGCGGAATATATAGAGATTTTGCGCGAAAAATTAAAAGAAGCCGTCAAAATTCGTTTAATTAGCGAAGTTCCGCTCGGCGCATTTTTAAGCGGCGGCGTCGATTCTTCTTCGATTGTGGCGATGATGTCGCAGATTTCGGACGCGCCCGTCAAAACTTTTTCGATCGGTTTTAACGAAGACAGTTTCAATGAACTCAAATTTGCGCGTGTCGCGGCGAAACATTTTAACACCGAACATCACGAATTTATCGTCACGCCCGATCTGGTCGAGATCGTTGATGAATTAGTTTGGCATTTTGACGAACCGTTTGCGGATTCGTCTGCGTTACCGACGTTTATGGTTTCAAAAATGGCGCGAGATTTCGTCACGGTCATTTTGAGCGGCGACGGCGGCGACGAGCTTTTTGCAGGTTATACTCGTTATGTGACCGACAAAAAACGAAGCGGTTTTCAAAATTTACCGAAATTCGTCCGCCGAAATGTTTTGCAGAAGATCAGCGAAAATTTGCCGCACGGCGCGAAAGGTAAAAACTTTCTTTACAACACTTCGCTCGATGCGGTCGAAAGATATATCGACAGCGTTTCGCATTTTAACAATCTCAATCGAAGCGAACTTTATTCGGCAGAATTTCGCGCAAAACTGAACGGCGAATTTGGAAAAGGTGCGAAAATTTACCAAGAAATCGCCGATTCGGTTTTGTCTGAAAATGCGACCGACAAATTGCTTTATCTCGACAGCAAAACGTATTTGCCGTCTGATATTTTGACGAAAGTTGACCGGATGACGATGGCGACTTCGCTCGAAGCGCGAGTGCCGCTACTCGACCACGAATTGATCGAATTTGTCGAAACGATTCCGCCGGAATTGAAGCTGAAAGGCACGACAACGAAATATATTTTCAAAAAAGCGATGGAAGGAATCGTGCCGAACGAGATTCTTTATCGTGAAAAACAAGGTTTCGGCGTTCCGATCGGCGAATGGATAAATTCGCAATTAAAGACGCGGATTCACGAAACTCTGCTGGAAAAGAAAACCTTGGAACGCGGCTATTTCGACGAAAAATACATCAAAGTTTTGTTGGATGAACACACGCGAAATCGCCGCGATCATTCGCACAGTTTGTGGATTTTATGGATGCTCGAACTCTGGCATCGTGAATTTGTCGATTAAAAATGGCGGAAACTTTAGACACCTATTCGGAATATGCCGACGCGGTTTTGCGCGATTATGAAAGACGCGATGAAGCGTCGCGCAATCTTTTGTTCGATGCCGTCAAGGATAAAAAATTAGAACGAATTTTGGATGTCGGTTGCAGTATCGGGCACGAATTTTTTCCGTTTTTGGAAAAATCCGACGCGGTTTGTTATGGTGTTGATATTGCGGAAGAATTGGGAGTTTTGACGAAGAAAATTTTTGCCGAAAAATATGCCGAAAGAGTTCATTTCGTGCGTTCGACCGGCGAATTTCTGCCTTTTGCCGATAAGAGTTTCGACGCGGTTTTATGCCGTGTGACGATTCCGTATATGAACAATAAAATGGCAATTGCGGAAGTTGCGCGTGTTTTGAAAAAAGGTGGCGTTTATCTTTTGAAAACACACGCGCCGCCGTTTTATTTTCGGATGATCGCAGAAAGAGCGAAAAGCCTGAATCCGAAACAGGTTGCTTATCCCGTAATTTGTTTAGCCGCAAGCATTTTTCATTCGGCGACGGGAAAACAACTTGAAAACGGAATCTGGCGCGGAAAGGAAATTTTTCAAACTCGAAATTTTCTCGAAAAGGAATTTGCGAAACACGGAATGAAAATCGAAAAAGAATTGGCTGACACAAATCCGCAATCGCCGTCGTATTTCGTCGTCAAAACTGTTTAGAAATAAATGCATTCAAACGAAAGATCAAAATTAGACAAACTCAAATCGAATCTGCCGTGGCTCGTTCGCTATCCGTTTAACCGCGCAAAGGGAATTCTTTCGCAAAATCTTTTCGAGAAAAAACACATAATTATCACGGTTGCCGATCATTTTGAACCGGCTTGGAGCGCGAAAGGCGCGCTCGGTTTGGACGATCAGCGGCGGCGTTTGGACGAATATTACAAAATGGCGCGGAAAACGGGCGAATCGACGCTCGATTCGGACGGAACGAAGTTTCGTCACACGAATTTTTATCCTGCCGAACAATACGACAAACAGCTTCTCGACACGATGGCGGAAATGCAGAAAGAAGGTTTGGGCGAAGTGGAAATTCATCTGCATCACGGCGTTGAAAAGCCTGATTCGGCGGAAAATTTGCGGAAAGTTTTGATCGATTTTCGGGATATTTTAGCGGAAGAACACCATTGTCTTTCGCATTTTGAAGGCGAAAAACAGCCGAAATATGCGTTTGTTCACGGCAATCTTGCGCTCGCAAATTCTGCAAACGGAAAATATTGCGGCGTTGATGAAGAAATGCAAATCCTTGCGGAAACAGGATGTTACGCCGATTTAACGCTTCCATCTGCACCGGATGAAACGCAAGTTGCGGTTTTTAACGAAATTTACGAATGCGGTTTGCCTTTGACAGAAAAAATTCCGCACAGAAAAGGGAAATCTGTCGAAGTTTTTGGAAATAAACCCCAATTACCACTTATATTTACTGGACCATTAGTAGTAAATTGGACGCGGAAAATCAAAGGTTTTCCGATTCCGCGTCTTGACGACAGCGGCTTAGCGGCTAATCAACCGATGGATTCGGCAAGATTTGCGCGTTGGCTGAATGCAAATATAACTGTCAAAGGTCGCAGCGATTGGGTTTTTATCAAACTGTATTGTCACGGATTTTTCGACCACGATCAATCGGCTTGCATCGGCGAAGATGCGGTTCGATTTTTTAACGAAATCGTCGAAAACGGCGAAAAAACTGGCAATAACAAAGTTCATTTTGCATCGGCGCGCGAAGCTTTTAATATGGTTTCGGCGGCGATCGACGGGAAAACGGGAAATCCGCACGATTTCCGCGATTACAGTTTGAAAACCATTATGAGCGAAAACCTTGACAAGTCCGGTTAAAATATTAATAGAAGTTGGTTTATGGCGATTGCAGAAATGTCGAATCCGCTCGAAACATTAAAAAAATTCAAAGGCAGAAGCTGGGAAGAACTCAGAACGCGCGGCGGACAGGCGTTTTCCGTTTACACGGAGCAAATGGGTTTGAGCGGTAAATTGCCTTCCGACAGCGAATTACGTCAGCTTTTCGACAAAAAACATTTTTCCAAAAGAGATATTTCGGCGCGTGATATTTACGAAAAATTTTACGAAAATGCCGAATTCAGTTTCTTTCCCGCGTTTCGCAATAAAAAGGCGACGCTCGAAACTTTTCGCAAACATTTCGGCGAAAAAAGTGCGCGTTTTTTCATCGAAAAAGCCGGAAAGATTCTCGACGGCAGATTCGATCTGCTCGGATATTTGAATCTGAATTTCGGAAAAGATGTCGATTGGCATTACGAAACGCTTTCAAAAAAACGCTCGCCGCTCAAGCATTGGAAACAATTTGACGAACTCGATACGGATGAAACGGGCGATAAAAAGATCGTTTGGGAACTAAATCGGCATCAGCATTTTTTCACGCTCGGCGCGGCTTATTGGCTGACGAATGATGAACGGTTTGCGGCGGCATTCGTAAGTCAGATCGAAAGTTGGATGGAGCAAAATCCGCCGGGAATGGGCTTAAATTGGCTGAGCAGCTTGGAAGTTTCGTTTCGTTTGATGAGTTGGATTTGGGCGTTTCATTTTTTCAAAGATTCAACGCATTTTACGCCCGAAGTTTTTCAAAAAGCGTTGAAATATTTGTTTCTTCACGGTCGGCACATCGAAAAATATCTCTCGACATATTACAGCCCGAACACTCATTTAACGGGCGAAGCGTTGGGACTTTATTATCTCGGAACGCAGTTTCCGTTTTTTACACGCGCGAAACATTGGCAAAAACTCGGCGAAGATATTCTTTTCGGCGAACTCGATCGGCAAATCTTGCCCGACGGCGTGTATTTCGAGCAAACTACGTGGTATCAACGATATACGGCAGATTTTTATATTCAATTTTTAATTCTGAAAACGCTCAATTCGGAAGAAAACGAAGATGCGGCGAAAGCCGAAAAGATCGAAACGAAAGTTCAAAATTTGCTCGATTTTTTAATGTATATTACCCGACCCGACGGAACAACGCCGATCATCGGCGATGACGACGGCGGAAAAATGCTGCCGCACGCAAACTGCAAACCCGATGATTTTCGCGGAACGCTGGCGATGGGCGCAACGCTTTTCGAGCGCGGCGATTACAAATACGTTTCAGGTGAATTAACTGAAGAAACAGTTTGGCTGCTTGGTTTAGAAGGCGTTCAAGCTTTTGAAACCCTGCGCGCGCACATTCCGAACAAAAATTCGATTCGTTTTGAAAACGGCGGATATTTTATAATGCGCGACGGCTGGTCGGAAACCGACAATTATTTAATGCTCGATTGCGGTGAACTCGGCGCGATGAGCGGCGGACACGGACACGCCGATACACTTTCGATCGAGCTTGCGATTCAAGGCAGAACGCTGATGGTTGATTCGGGAACTTACACTTATCACGAATCAAACGAAATGCGCGATTATTTTCGCTCGACAACGGCACATAATACTTTGACGATCGACGAAAAATCTTCGTCCGAAGCTTCGGGAAAATTCAGTTGGAAAAAACGCGCAAATGCGCAAGTTCATTCGTGGATTTCGCAAGACCGTTTCGACTTTTTTGAAGGTTCGCACAATGGTTACGAGAGTTTGGAAAATTCGCCCGCAACGCATTTGCGAAGCGTTTTGTTTTTGAAAAACGATTATGTAATTATGCGCGATTACGTCGAAACTTCGGGCGAACACGATTACGCGCTGAATTTTCATTTCAACAAAAAAACGAATCCGGCGATCGAAAATACCGAAAGTGGAATGTTTTGCGTGAGCGAAACGCCGTCCGAAAATCACGAAGGCTGGCGGCAGTTTACATTTGGCGACAACGGCGGCTGGCAGCGCAAAGAAAGCTGGATTTCCAACAATTTAGGCGAAAAAGTGAATTCGCCGTTCCTGCGTTTCGTTTCAAAAGGTATCGGTTCGCAGGAATTTTTCACGTTTATTCTTCCCGCTGAACTTGCCGAATCGAAACCCGAAGTTTTTGAAACCAATGTTTCGGGCGGACGCGCTTTCGTCGTAAATTATCGCGGATATTGGGATTTATTCGTTTTTGCAGACGCGAACGAAATTGTCAGAACCGAAATTTTTAACACGAATTTCAAATTTATGTGGGCACGTTTGAGCCAAGGCGAAACGCTTCCCGACGAATTCGTGATGGTCGGCGGATCGAATTTCACGCTCGGCAGCCGCGAAGTTATCAATTATCCGAACGAATTGGAATTTGCGATGGCACGACGTTTGGGCAATAAATTAAACGTCCGCACGAGCGAAAATATTTTCAGTGTTTCGATTCCGCAAAAGAAATCTTCAACCTTCATTTTGAAAAATTCCGAAGAAGACTAAAATTAAGTTTTAAGTTTCGAGTTTCAGATTTCAAGTTTGCGACCTGAAACTCTAAACTTGAAATCTGAAACCTTTAATGACCAACGTCTTACAATTAATCGGCAGCTTTCACCAAGGCGGCTCGGAGCGTCAAGCGGTGCAGTTGACGTGGCTTTTGCATGAAGACAAAACTGTCAAAGTTTTTGCCGCAACGCTTAATAAAGAAGGCGTTTTATTGCCGGAAATCGAAAGTTTAGATTTACCGCAAATTCCCGAATTTAAACTTACATCATTTTACGACGCGAATTTTCTCAAACAGATTCGGCTTTGCGCAAAATATATTAAAGAAAACCAAATCGAAATCGTTCATTCGCACGATTTTTACACAAATATTTTCGGTGTTTGCGCGGCGAGTTTGGCAGGTATAAATCTCAAAATCACATCCAAACGCGAAACGGGCGGAATGCGTTCGCGGTTGCAGAAGATCATTGAAAAACAAGCGTTTCGCAGTTCGAATAAGATCGTCGTAAATTCTGAAGCCGTGAAAAATTATCTGATTGCGGAAAATGTTTCGGCGAAAAAAATCAACGTAATTTACAACGGTTTGGATTTGGAAAGATTAACGCCGAAAATTTTCGATCGAAAAGCAATTTGTGCAGAATTGAATTTGCCAAACGGTGAAAATCTGAAATTTATTACGCTCGTTGCAAATCTTCGTCACGAAGTTAAAAATCAGCCGATGTTTTTGCGAGTCGCGCAAAAAGTTGCGGAAAAATTTCCGAACGCGCATTTTGTGATCGCGGGCGAAGGCGAATTGCGCGAAAGTTTGGAAAAGCTGGCGAGAGAATTAAAAGTTGAAAAAAACGTGCATTTCATTGGGCGTTGTGCAATGGTTCCCGAACTTCTTGCGCTTTCTTACGCCTGTGTTTTGACGAGCTTTAACGAAGGTTTTTCAAATTCGATTTTGGAATATATGGCGGCGGGAAAACCTGTTGTCGCAACAAATGTCGGCGGCGCGAGTGAAGCGATTATTGAAAACGAAACGGGATTTTTGGTCGATTCTGATGACGACGTAAAAATGGCTGAAAAACTCATCTATTTACTTGAAAATGAAGAAATCACCGCGAAATTCGGCGAAACAGGAAAACGTATTGCGCATGAGAAATTCTCACTTAAAACTCAATTGGACAAAACTTTGGAACTTTATCGGTTTTGAAAGTTTTTAGTTAATTCGGGCTGATTTTTCAGTTTATTGACATTCCTGCAATTCTCGTGAAATTATATTTGAAGTGAATCTCGATCACGCCTGCCCTTTTAATGAAAGTCAATCCTATCAAAAGTTTATGAAACAAGTTATTCGCAAAGGTTTAAAGGAAATTATCGTTGATGAAGTCGCCGATCCGGTCGTTTCGTCGAATCACGTTTTGGTGCGACCGTTTTTTTCGCTCATAAGTCCGGGAACGGAAACTGCCGATATTCACACTGACAGCATTGTCAAAGAAGTTGCCGATAATCCGTCGCATCTGCAAACGGTTTGGAACGTGATGATGAAAACCGATCCGGTCAGCACTTTTAACGAAGTCCGCGCGAAATTTAAAGATTATGCCGTTTTGGGCTATTCGGGCGCGGGAATCATCATTGACAAGGACGAAAAAGTTGCTGATTTGCAGATCGGTCAGCGCGTCGCTTACGGCGGCGAAGGAACGGGACACGGCGAAACGATCAATGTCGGGCGCAATTTGATTGCGCGTGTGCCGGATGCGGTTTCGTTTCAAGAAGCTTGTTTTACGACGCTCGGCGCGATTGCGATGAATTCCGTAAGGCTTTCCGAAATCAATATCGGCGACACTGTTGCCGTGATCGGCTTGGGTTTGGTCGGTCAGCTTGTCGCGCAGTTGGTTCGATGCCAAGGCGGAGTTGTAATTGCGATCGATCTTGATAAAAAACGTGTCGATCTGGCGAAAGAAACAGGCGCGGATTTCGGTTTGGTTGCGTCTGAAACGACGATTCAGGAAGTCAAAGCCTTAACGGGCGGACGCGGCGCGGATTGCGTGATCGTTGCCGCCGCTTCAAAATCGCCGATGCCGCTTCAGCAAGGCGTGACGATGGCGCGTGATCGCGGGCGCGTGATTATGGTCGGCGCGTGTCCGATCGAGATTCCGCGCGCCGAAATGTATGTCAAAGAATTGAGTTTTATGGTTTCACGCGCTTACGGTCCGGGAAGTTATGATCCGACTTACGAAAAACAGGGAATCGATTACCCGATTTCCTACGTGCGTTGGACGGAAAACCGCAATATGGAAGAATTTTTGCGCTTGATGGCGGTCGGCAGAGTCAATGTCAAACCGTTGATTTCGCACGAATTTCCGCTTGAAGACGCGCCGAAAGCATACGAAACGATTATGGGCGGAAACGGAAGCTCGAGCCTTGCGGTCGTTTTGAAATATCCGATCAATGAAGCCGAAAACGCGCTCGAAACTTTCAGTCCGAATCGTAAAATCGTCGTAAATTCTGCGCCGATTCAAAAAGAAGAAATAAAATTTGCGCTGGTTGGCGCGGGAAATCTGGCAAAATGGGCGCATCTTCCAGCGATCAATAAAATTGCGGGCGCGAATCTTCACGCCGTTTATTCTAATCGCGGCGCACAGGGAAAATCTTACGCGATGCGTTTCGGCGCGAAATACAGCACTTCGGATTACGAGCAAATTTTGAACGATGCGGACATTGACGTTATCTTGATTTCGAGCCGTCACAAAGAACACGCGCAGCAAGCGATCGACGCGCTCAACGCGGGAAAGCACGTTTTCATCGAAAAGCCGATGGCGGTTACGATTGAAGAATGTCAGGCGATTTACAAAGCCGTCGAGCAAAGCGGAAAGCGTTTAATGGTCGGATTCAATCGTCGTTTTGCGCCCTATTATGTCGAAATGAAACGCGAAATTTCCAAACGCACGAGTCCGGTCGTGATTTCGACGAGGATGAATTCGCCGGGAATCGAAAACGGTTGGGCGGCGGAAAAATCGCAGGGCGGCGTTGTCTTGGGCGAAGGCTGTCATTTTATCGATCTGATGTTTTGGCTGCTCGAAAGCGAACCCGTTTCGGTTTCGGCTTACGGCTTCGGCGAACATAACATTGCCGCGACGCTCAAATTTGCCGACGGTTCGATCGGAAATTTCATATACACGGTCGTCGGCAGCGAAACTTCGGGCGGCGAAATGGTCGAAGTTTTCGCGCAGGGCGTAAATGTTTTGACCGAAGATTTTAAACGCATCGTCATCAAACGCAAAAAACGCGAGGCGCGAAGTAAATTTTTCGCTGCAAAAGGTTATCAGGAACAGCTTGAAAGTTTCGTAAAAAGCATCAAAAACGGTACCGAAACCGCCGTCACCGCGCTTGACGGAACACGCGCCACGCTCGGCTGTCTGCTGATGCTCGAAGCGGCGCGAACGGGCGAAGCAAAGGAATTTAATCTGAACGAAATTTTAGGTTGATTGAAAGGAAAAAACTCTTTCAGGTGAAAAGTTGAGAAGTTTATTGTGGGAGTCCGAAAGCTCGACTCCCACAATAAACTTCTCAACTCCTTAATAAAATCTTCCAACTCCCTGAAAAAATTTTCGGACTCCTTGAGGAAGTTATTGAACTCCTCAATAAGTTGAGCAAACTCCTTCAAAAAATCTCTCGACTCCTTCGTTCGATCATTAAACTCCTTAAAGGAAAGCCTCAACCGCAAGAAAAAATCTTTCGACTCCTTCAGAATTATGTGGAAACTAACGGATTGAGTTAAGATTTGTAAGGCAGAAATTGGTGAGAAACTCCGCGAAAAAAATGCATGTTTTACAGCTCG